>JARROY010000308.1:0-3447 GCA_037383445.1 Anaerolineales bacterium
AATAAGGTGGTTTTTCCTGCCCCCGGAGTCCCGATCATCTCAATAATCATAAAATAGACCAAACTGCCCGTTTGAGAGCTAGGTTCACTTGATCTAAGGGCATATTCGCATCAATCTGAACCCTATCAAATTGGCCAGGCTGTTCGGACAATTCTGTTTTTAGCCGACTAAGCGCTTCAAACTTCGATTGAATTGTCTCCATAGGATGATCTGGTTTGCGTTCAACCGAAACCTCTGGGTTGACATTTAGCACAAGCAATTGGTCTAGAGTATTAAATTGCTGATACAACCTTTTTTCCATCATAGATAATTTTTGCGGCAGATAGAATAATTTTTCATCAGGAATTAGGTGGATTTCAGGACCATCTAAGGGAGAAAAGAAGGGGAAGCGATCAAATATGACTATAGAACCTTTTTGAGCTTCCTCCAAGCCTAATTTGAATCTTTTGAGTCTGTCTTTTCCAACCGAATAATAATGAGCAGCTAAAAAGAATTGGCGAATTTTCCTTAAAATTCGGGCTAAAAAGAACTCACTACCCAACCGATTGGAGAGTATGGTGTTCGACCTGCGAAATATTCGAAAAATGAAATAAGACCACTCACTCCAGAGGGAGGGCTGTTTGCTGCCAAGGTAATGGAGAGGGGCAGAGACCTTCCATTCCAACCACTTAGCAAGTTTAACCGTATGGGTAGATTTACCTGAACCATCAATGCCAATTACCGCAATCAATTTTCCGCCATTCGGAAATTTTAACAATTGATTTTTCCTGCCTTTGAAAAATCTCGTGTTCTGAAGTAAGGTTCTAAAGTATTGAAAGGTTGCAAAAATCCTGCTTTTTCTTTGATAAGGACGAAGTTCTTTTCTCAACCTTGCCCGCAAACTCAGTAATTTCCATCCATCCCTTGGTGCATTTTTCACAACATCTAAAAAATCGAGGATCAGGTTTTGGTCTGAGAAAATCGACAATTCTGAAAGTAATTTTTCTAACTTTTCTGGCGATGACTGTTCTAACAACCATAAAAGTTCGTTTAGGATATGTTCCGGGATACCAGGGAAACGGATTGAGAAAATATCCTTTACCCCATCTCGATCTCGATATTTCAGCATCGCCCTAATGGACAGGATGATAAGTTCAACCTCTGGGAGTGGGATTTTTACTCCATATTTATCTTGTGTCAGGTCAAGAACTTTATCTTCGATTGGAATTCGATAGTTCTTAACATGTTGCTCACCCAATACCAAGTTGTAATGCACATGCAGATGGAACAAATTTCCAGTAGCTGAATCAAATCCCAGGTAATGTTCCAAACCCGGATATTGTTTTAATGGAGTGGCAACAATTTTCTTTATCTCCAGTCCAGCCAGGATTTTTTTGAATAAGCTTTCCTGTGTTGGATCAATCAACAGATCAAGGTCAGTACGGCCAGTTAGTCCCCAATCTAATCGCGAGTTGCTTTTCCAATGACAATAACGAATGCCTTTTAAATGGATAGCATCAAAAAAGGCAGAAATGGCTTCGAGCGGGAATTCTTTATGATCATCAATCAACTGTATGTCAATCTGATCTGTTTGTTCAATAGCGAGTTTTGAATTATTCAAAAGAATAACCTTCTAGGAAATCATATTCTTTAATATTTGCTTCAACCAACTCTATCCACTTTGATTCCCACCCTACCATCTGACGGTGTTGAATCGGAACATCATGAATAATCTTCCCGCAAGCTTCTAAGTAATCATGCCGCGGTTCTAACCCAAGATATTCACACAATAATTCTAGATTCCGCTTGGGCGCTTCTACAAAACCTTCATACCGTAACGGATAAAGAGTTGCGCCCTCTAAATTTTCTCGGATGGTTTTTAAGATTTCGCAGCTATAAAAGAAATGTGCAATAGAATTTTCAAACGACCTATTCCCTCTTACCATCATCACACTGATCACATCAAAGGGATTACGAATGATCTGGATGATCCTTATCTTGGGCCCATTAACCAGGATTGGCAGTTGCTTTAATAACTGGGGATGATCGGCAAACAGTTTCGTCGTTGAACCAGCTTTTCCATCCCCCATAACAGTCAGGGATCGATATTTGCCCTGCCATTGCCCCGGTACCAGATAAGAATATGGTGTTAGGCGGCGGGCAGTGACTCGTCCTTTCATATACTCCCGGCGTGAACCTCTTAGTAAAAGATGAAAAACCTGATCTCGGCTGAAACCAGCTAGAAGATAGTCCAGGGCTCCAACCTCATCAGACACAATGGCATTTGGGTGAGCATCCAGTAATGAACCAATCATACTGGTGCCACTTTTATTATGGCCAACGAAGAAGACAAATGTCCTAACTGTTTTAAATAATTCTGGTTGTTGGATGCACGCGATACGCGTAGATATTTTATTTTTTGTCAGTCGTAATCCTCGGTAAAAGTCGCTTTTAAAGATCTTGGATCCAAAATTTGCCTTGGTAAATTTCCTGAATTGTTTGGAGTCTAGAAGCGATACCCAAAATTTCTCAAAGGTTTTATACATAGTAGCCAATTGACTCATTTTTTATGAGTTATATAGATAAACATAATTTGAGATTAACCCCAAGGTGATCCAATTCAGTCCAAGACCAAACACAACCACCATCGGTGCTAAATTCTGCACTACGAAGAAAGCCAAAATGACTAACCACATAGATAAAAGCATATTCTGATTTAAGAATCCCAACTTTGGCATTCTGGAAAGAGCATTTCTTGAGCGCAAGAATAATAAAATAAAAGGAATTAGATACAGCAACAAACCTATTAAACCCTGCTCAGCAAGCATAGTTAAATAAACATTATGGGATGTAAGATCTTTTTCATCAGGATTTACTAGATCTCCAAACCGTCCCTGAAACCTCCTGTCGAAGCGATCAAAATTGTCATACCCCCAGCCAAATAAAGGTTTTTCATTGAACATTCGGATTGCTGCAACATATACTGGTAATCGACTTAATGCAGAATTTTCGGATTCTGCAGAGGTGAGCCGATCTCTTGCTGTTTGAAAATAGCTGCTCTGAAGAAATATAGATCCCATAACAAGTCCCAGGAGGATGGTTATAAGTGCGAATTTGCCTATAAATTTTGGATACATAAAAGCCAATGCAATTATGATCAAAATAGCCGCAAGCCAACTCGCCCTTGAATAGGATATAAATTGTGCAAACACGGTTGATAAAAACAGCAGAACATAAATGTTCCGTTTTGTCTTCTTCTTAGTTTGCAAACCAAAATTGAGCAGTATCAATCCAGTAAAAACCAAGGTGGTTGTGTATACACTAACACTTACCAGCGAACCAGTGGTCCGGATACCTTGGTACGTAAGCCATGCTGTCGAAGAGTTCGTGATAATTCCCTGTGGTCAGATTCATATGGACGAGGTGTTTGGTTTTTGTGAACGGATTCGCCGGGCCATCGAATCATCG
>JARROY010000309.1:0-4948 GCA_037383445.1 Anaerolineales bacterium
GGCCTCTGTCCACCGGCAGGCCGAACTGATGCCCGAGATCGTGTGCAGCGGGCACGGCCCGGTGGTTTTTGGGGCTGCGGCTAAGTTTCCAAAGTGAATTGAATTAGGGTGACTGAAGATAGGATGTGACCCGTTGAAATACGGAGGAGACTAATCCATAAACAATTTAATATCTTAACCAGTATTTACTGATATTTACATGGAATCATTTTAGTAGTAAGATAGTGAAAATCCCCTCAGGGTGCCCCCCTCACCTTTTGGGGATTTTTATTTTGGTTATTCGCCCACCAAAAGTCATCTCTGGCATAGACTTTTTATCAGGATAAAACACTTACTCATCCGGATTCCAGATAGGGTTTTGGCTGAGCAGCTCACGGACCTTTTCGATAGTGATCGGGTAAGAGAAATAATACCCCTGGGCAAGCTCGCAGTTTATTTTTCGCAGAAAGTTTAATTGGTCTATTGTCTCAACACCCTCTGCAATCACCCTCAGCCCGATGTGCTCCGCCAGGTTCACAATGGTTTCAACGATGCGGGAATTTTCACCCCCCTTAATCGCCGTCTGTACAAAAGTTTTATCGATCTTCAAAAAGTCGATAGGAAAACGGTGTAAATACCCCAGGGTAGAATAGCCCGTCCCAAAATCGTCCAGGCTCAGGCGGATCCCCCTGGAGCGGAGGTTATTCATCGTGGTAATCACCGATTCCTCGGCTTTGATGTCTGCGCGTTCCGTGATCTCAAATACCAGGTTTTGCGGCTCCAAATTGGCTTTGCTGATAATATGATCTATCAAGTTGCTAATTTCCCGATGAAAAAAAGTTTTCTCTGAAATGTTGGTAGAGACAAACAATGGCTCTGTCGTCTGATGACCCATTTTTAAGCTTGAGAAGTCATCGAGTGCTTTTCCCAATACCCATAAATCAATATCGTTCAACAGGCTGGTGGTATCCAGGTGGGTTAAAAACTTATCCGGCTGGAGGAGACCTTTTTCAGGAGAATTCCATCTCACCAGAGCCTCAAAGCCCACAATTTGACCGGTCTTGAGCGATACCACTGGTTGGTAATGTAATACTAACTCTTCTCGGTAGATGGCTTTCCGCAGCCCAGTCTGGAGCTCCATAATTTCCATCAATTCTTGATGCATGACACTGTCATACAGCTGAAATTTGCTTCCCCCGTTTTCTTTGGCGCGGTACATGGCAATATCTGCATCTCTCAGCACATCTTCTGGGGTGGAATAGTCCATTAAGTTGGTCGTCCCGCCCACACTAATCGTGATATAGATTTCTTTTCCCTCAACAATAAAAGGCTCAGTAAAACATTCCAGCAGCCTTTCCGCAATACAAAGGGTATCCTCAGCCGTACTCAACCCCTCATAAAGGATCACAAATTCATCCCCGCCAAGCCGGACGACAGTATCCACATCGCGGAATTCTTCAATCAGCCTCTTTCCAACGTTGATCAGAATTTTGTCTCCGGTGGCATGCCCCAGACTATCGTTGATCAGTTTGAAATTATCGATATCAAAGAAAAATAGCGCAAATACGAATTCTTCTTCACGTTTTGATCTGGCAAGGGCATGCATCAGTTGAGATAAGAGGCTGGTCCTGTTTGGCAGAGCAGTTAAAGGGTCATGGTTGGCGTGATAAATGAGCTCGTCTTCGTGCTCGAATCGCTGAAGTGTAAGTGCAACCTGATTACTTAATGCCAGCACCAATTGAAGATCAAAGCGGTCAAAAGGTTTTTTAATGTCCCTTTCCTGATAGGTGAAGATGATCCCTGTCAGGTCGGCTCCGATGATGACCGGAACAATGATCAAAGAACTGGTTTCCGAAGAAGATAAGCTTTTAGTGAGGACTTTATCAGCCTGGATGTTCGAGATCAGGATTGGGGTATGTTCCTCAATCACAATTCGTGCGATGGAGGCTGGAATGCCTTTCTGAGCAAGGTGATCAAATTCTTCTCTTAAGATGATTTGACTGGCCGTGCTGTCAATCATATTGGTGGTGAAGGTTGAGATCGCATTCAAAGCCTCTTTTTTGTCCGCAATATTGACTAATGTCCCTGCCAGTTCATTCAACAGGAGGCCGAAATTTTCGATTGACTCGACCAATAATGCCTGGGACAATTCTGGCGTGAGAGAAACGAAATTTTGTGTATTTTCAAGACGATGTGTGTCAGCGAGTTGGACTGTAATCAGGCATTTCCCGATCCGAACCTGGTCGCTGTGCTCCAGCTCGGAAGTGGAAATGCGTTTCCCATTAACGAAGGTTCCATTCGAACTGTCGAGATCGTGGATAATAAGGGTCTCTTTTGGGGGATGAAATTCTATCTCCGCGTGCCGTCGAGATACCGCCGTATCGTTCAGCATGATCGTATTGTCTCGCGTGCGTCCCAGGCTGGTTATCCCGCGTTCAATTTGGTGATCAACAACCTTTTCCCCAGATGTTCGAATGATTAACTTCCACATATTGGCAATCCTGAGGTTCGTGGGGGTATTTGAAATGATTATATACCTTTTATGAGAGGATAATTTTTGTATTAAACCACAAATTTTCTGAGAGGATTAAGTTTTATAAGATTTCAATCCTTGCGATTAAAAATCATCCCATCTTGAAATATACCCGGAAGTCAAATATCCCGAGCGCTAAACCTTCGCCAACAAGTCTAAAACAACCTGGTCAAATGAATGGATATTCCCCCGCTCCCAGGCTGCGTTATAAGCCTCTATCGAAAGCCCATCTTTAAGCGTATCAAGCAGTTCCTGTACGCCGTCTCGAATTTTTCCACCTCCCAAGCGATGAAGTTTGCTGGCAGGATGCTGAATTACCACTGCCAGCAATTCCACTGCCTGTTCTAACCCATTCTCTGCTACCCGCACCCTGGCGAGATCGTACAAGAGGTTAGCTTTATCTCGGCCCGCGCCAATTTCATCTGCGATCTTGAGACTCTGAAGAAGGTAAGCCTTGGCTTCCTCCGTCTCATTCAATGACAAGGCTAGATGACCTAGGTATTTATACGAGTTTTCAGTCGCCCACCGATAGCCAACCGCTTCCGATGACCTTAGACAGCGCACAAAGAGTTCTTTAGCCTTTAAATGCTCACCAAGGGCAACAGAAATGTGGCCAAGTGCCAGGAGAGACCATATCGAGATGATCTCCTCGCCAAGTTCTTCGAAGAGTTCCATGCTGGCTTGTGTGAGGTCTAAAGAATCTGCCAAGTCATGCTTTACCTCATTGGCCACGCTCAGTTTGTAAAGTGAAAATGCTCGCAGCCATTTATCTTTTTGTTGGGCAGCGATATCGATCATTTTACGCGCTGCTTCTTCTGCTTCATCATAACGGGTGAGAAAATCAGCGGCTAAATTTAAGCTGCCCAATGCGAGGGCCAGTTCCACAGGATGATCCAGCCTTTCGAGGATCGCCAC
This sequence comes from Anaerolineales bacterium, assembly GCA_037383445.1. Classification (GTDB taxonomy): domain Bacteria; phylum Chloroflexota; class Anaerolineae; order Anaerolineales; family UBA11579; genus UBA11579. Next base: position 3,428 of record JARROY010000309.1, read on the forward strand.
CCCTTTGCGGGCCAGTTCCACAGGATGATCCAGCCTTTCGAGAATCGCCACCCCTTTCTTTACCAGTTCGTAGCCTTGATCTGCAAATCCCATCCATGTCTTGAAATATCCCTGGTAACCCAGCGCCTGCGCTTTTACGGATTCTGTTTCCTCGTTCCTGGTGCCCTCGTTTAACGCTTGGATGGCTTCGGCGAATAGTTCGTCGGCCGTATGGTTCCAACCTCGAACCCAGTAGACCAACCAGAAACTATTGACAAACATCCCCATCTGGGCGGCATTCGCCCGGTTGACGTAGTAACGCCAGGCTGTTCTGATGTTTTCAAGATCAACCTCGATCTCAGTAAGTGCCACCTTTTGCCTGCGATCTTTGAGATGTTGCCAGCGTTGCTGCATAAAATTGGCGAAGTAGGCGGCATGCGCTTCTTGAGCAGAGACGCGATCCTCCGATTTGTCTTCAAGTTGTTCGTGAGCGTACTGCCGCAGCAGCTCATGGATTTCGAAACGGTTGGAGATCGGATCGTGGCGCAGGAATGATTTGTTGACCAGCCCGGCCAGTGTCTGGATCGAAGCCCCTGCGACCATCTCCCCCGCCTCACGGGTAAAACCACCCCGGAACACCGAAAGCCGCATGAACACCTCTCTCTCGGTCTGGTCCATCAACGACCATGATTGATCGAACACAATCCTCATACTGCGGTGGCGTTCAGGCAGATCACGAATCTCCGAGGTCAGGATATCCAGGCTCCGCTGGATCTCTTTGGCAAGGTCTCCGGCAGTTAAAACACCCATCCAAGCGGATGCCAGCTCTATCGCCAGCGGCATTCCCTCCACCAACCGGCAGACATGCGCCAGGTGTCTCAAATCCTCTGCATCGGGGTCGAATCTGGGGTTTACCCGCCGGATGCTGTGCAAGCATAGTTCGATGGCGTCATGTGATCGCAGGTCGGCAGATGTTTCCTGGGCAGGAAAGCTCATACCAGTGATTTTAAGGGACGTTTCCCCCTGCAAATTCAGCTTCTCGCGTGAGGTTGCCAGAACTTTAACATTGGGGGCTTTTTGCAGAATCTCGGCGACGAGATGCGCGCTCTCAAGCAGGTGCTCGAAGTTATCCATCACCAATAGAAGCCGCTTCATCCGCAGGTGAGCCAGCAATTGGTCGATGGGTGCCTCTTCGGTGGAAAGGGGGAAGCCGATCGCTTCAGCGATGGCCTGAATGACGTGCTTGCTTGAACTGATTGGAGCCAGCGGTACGAAGAAGACCTGGTTTTTAAATTCATCTCGCAGGTTGCTTGCAGCTTGCAGGGCGAGGAGTTAGCTGAGATCCGCCGCCTTATGGATGAGACACGGTTGCTCACGCTGACAGGAACTGGTGGTATCGGCAAAACACGCCTCGCCCTGCAAACTGCAAACGATCTGCGAGATGAATTTAAAAACCAGGTCTTCTTCGTGCCGCTGGCTCCAATCATTTCAAGCAAGCACGTCATTCAGGCCATCGCTGAAGCGATCGGCTTCCCCCTTTCA
>JARROY010000310.1:0-3430 GCA_037383445.1 Anaerolineales bacterium
GGGTATTCGTCCACAGGTATCGCCGGACGGGGGGCCGTCAACGCTCTACCGGCAGGAGCCGACTTTGTCCACATTCCTGAAATTGATTCGCAGCATCTTGAAGTAACCAGCCTTAATCAAGACCTTGAAAATGGGCAGGTTCCCGAGGGCTTTATGCCGTTTGAAAACCGGTTGGTGCAAATTCTAGACCCTGTTTTGCGGGAATTTGATCATCTCATTGTCCACAATGTCTTCACCAAGCATTTTAACCTACCGCTTACTGGCGCTCTTATCCGCTTACTGGATCAGGGAGCCATTCGCAATACGATCGCATGGTGCCATGACTTTAGCTGGACGAGTCCCAGCTCGCATTCCAAGGTTTATCCTGGGTATCCTTGGGATTTATTACGTACAAAGCGGCCAGATGTTACTTATGTTACCGTTTCAAAAGAGCGGCAAAATTCGTTAGCCTCTCTTTACAATTGCCCGGTGAACGAAATCCGAGTTGTTTACAACGGCGTTGACCCGATAAAAACGCTTGGGATATCCGCCGAGGGAGCAGCTTTGATCCATAAGCTGGAAGTGTTCGACCGAGACCCGATAATATTAATGCCAGTACGTGTGACAGAGGCAAAGAATATTGAATTTGCACTAGAAGTTGTGAGTGCTTTAAAACTTAAGGGATGGAAACCATTGTTGGTGGTTACAGGCCCGCCAGATCCGCACCATCCAAAAAGTATGCAGTATTACCAGTCCTTACGAGATCTTCGCAGCAAGTTAGGGGTTGCAGACTGCATGCGCTTTGTCTTCGAATCTGGTTCTGACCCGGAGCAGCCTTTCTTTATCGATGAAATCGTGGTCGGAGATTTGTTCCGTATCGCGGATATCATGTTCATGCCTAGTCACAGAGAGGGATTTGGCATGCCTGTCGTGGAAGCAGGGTTGGCTGGAGTGCCGATTTTAAGTCGAGAGGTTCCAGCGGCGCAGGAATTGGCGAAAACAGAAGCGGTGATTTTTGCTTCGGATGAGACTCCAAACCAGGTGGCCGAACGGCTGGAAGGAATGCTAGGGCAATCACCAACCGCTCGCCTGCGGCGCCGGGTGCGCCGGCAATATACCTGGCACGCAATTTTTGAGGACGACATCCAACCCATCTTAACAACCGGGGAAGAAAATTGAAATTTAAAGACCCGCAAAAATACCTGCAACAAATCAGATCTGCTGAAAAGCTGTACCTGTTTCTGGATTATGACGGGACTCTGGCGGAATTTGCCCCAACTCCTGACGATATCCATCCTGATCTAGAATTAATTGACTTGCTAGGGCAGTTTGTAAGACATCCACAAATCCACACTGCCATCATCAGCGGCAGGCGTTTGAGTCATATCCGTAAATTAATTCCGGTGAGTGGATTACTGTTAGCGGGCACCTATGGAATCGAGATGATCACTCCTTCCGGGGAGCGTGTTGAACGAGTAGATTTTCAATCGGTGAGGCCCTATCTTGAAAATATAAAACCACAGTGGAAAGAATTAATCCATCCTTTTCCAGAATTTTATCTCGAGGATAAAGGCTGGTCTTTAGCGCTGCATGCCAAACAGGTTGATCGGGACAGGGCAGAAAAAACCTTGCAGCAGGCGAGAGAAAGAGTCATCCGGGCTGAACTGCCAACAATCTGTTCCAACTGCTTGGAGGAGATAAGTTTTTGGAGATCGCGCCTATCGAAGCCAATAAAGGTCTAACAATCGATTATTTACTCGCGAGACACCCACACAAAGCATCTTTAGCAGTATATATTGGGGATGATGATAAAGATGAAGAAGCATTCAAGGTGATTATTGAAAAAGGAGGGATTGCAATTAAGGTATGCAGGCAGCCATGTGAAACGAGTGCCCAATTACGTCTTAAGTCCCCCCCTGATGTTCGTCAGTTCTTAACGACATTATTGAAGAACAATCCATACTAGGTTTACCTTGAGGTTGGAGGGTCCTCTGTGGTAAATGGGCTGCCGAGTTCAATTGGATTGGAAGGGTCTTGACTCCACTCAAACCATCCCCCGTCATAAACCGATATCTCCGGCCAGCCGATCAGGTAGGCATAGAAGAATGCTTCACTTGCCCGCCACCCGGTGCCGCAGTAGAAAGCCGTCCTTTTATCTGGCGTGATCCCTTGTTTTTTCCAATTGTGTACAATCTCGTGGTAGGAACGCATGGTATTGTCGGGGTTTTTATAATCCTGCATGTGATGTGGATCTGACCCTGAATACCCCCAGACTGCACCAGCGATATGACCTTTGGTCTCGATAAAAGAGTAGCCGATGGTTTTGCCAAGATATTCGTCCCAACTGCGCACGTTGACAAGCACCCCATCATCTTCTGCTAAAAGCTCCTTGACTTGATCAATTCCAATCACATATTCAGGATGTGCAGGGATGGTGCGCCCAAAATTTGTTTGAGGAGTCGGATGGATGATCCCTGTTTCAACTGGATATCCCGCATTCAGCCAGGCATCAAAACCGCCATCCAATACCCTGACATCCTCCACACCGGCGTACATAAGGATATTGGCAGCCCGGAATGACGCCATCGGGTTCCGGCCGTATAATACGGCAGTATCATTGGAGGTAATCCCTAGATGCAATAAGAATGCTGAAAGATCACCATTGGGAATGATATTCCATGTGTGCGGATCTTCTATCTGAGACAATTCAAAATAGACTGCCCCTGGAATATGTCCGGCTACATATTGCTCCAATCCTTCCCAACCAATTTCAAATAATCCATAAGCCTTTTGAGGCTCATTGGGCGGCATTTTTCCCGAGATTAACTGCTTAATCCATTCAGGATAAACCAACTTCTCAACATTTTTAAGTTTGTCCATGGGTAAGCTGACATCCGCTGCCCATTCTTGTATCCCTGCCTGGTAGATTAAAACGTTGCTGAACCCAATATCCTTGAGCATTTTGGCGAATGTTAAGCAGTCATCACTTTGGTAACCATAAACAACCACTGCGTTTGTTGGTTTAATGTCTTTGGACTCTAAAAGTGATCTCAGCTCACTAGGAGATAAATCTTTAATCCAAGACTGCGAAAAACAAATTGCCCCAGGAATATGACCTCCCCGCGCCTCGTCTTGAAGCCTCCAACCATGGTATGCTGTGGAGGAACGTATGTCCAAGATTGTAAATTGGGGATTATTTAACCTGCCTGAGAGTTCTTTGGTAGAAATCGTTTGAATGAGCATAATTGGGTTGGTATTTGATTATGTTTCACATTTTAGGATCATGTTGGACTAAAAACCAATATTGTCATTATAGTACATTCGGATTGGATTAGAAATCCTCTTTTGCTATCACAAATTTTCTTGAATTGTTTGTAATTTTTTATATGGTCAAATTCCCTCTCACATTTAAGATGAATATCAGATTAGATAGGTTGCCTAGATGCTAGTG
>JARROY010000311.1:0-8131 GCA_037383445.1 Anaerolineales bacterium
AGCGCTTTCTGCCGATTTTACCGGAGAGGGATGGCGCACCCATCTTAAGCGGGAGGATGTCCCAGTCTTTCCCCCCTATAAAGCCGGGCAAAACCTCGCCAACCTGGCAGAGGGATACGACCTGGCCTTCTTCGAGTATTGGCCCAGCGATGTCGCCGGACACCGCCAGAACCTGGAGGATGCTGTTTCCCTGTTGGAGGAATTTGACCAGGTTTTCGGCGGGCTGCTGGAAGCCTGGCACGATGAGCAGGGCTTGATCCTGCTGACCTCCGACCACGGCAATCTGGAGGACCTCAACACCCGCCGGCATACCGACAACCCCGTCCCTGCTCTGGTGATTGGCGCACAACACCTGAGAGAGCGTTTTACCCAAAACCTGCGCACACTGGCCGATGTCACCCCCGCCATCCTCCAATTCTATCCAGCAAAAAAGAGCGTTTGATCCACCTCGCCCTTAAATCCCTCTATCGATTAGATTAACTACTGGCAAGATTCGATTCCTTGTTTGGCATCCGTCTCACCAGGGGAGAGTTCCTCCACCAGTTCAAACAGGCGGAGGGCGTTGTCACAGTCTTCCCTTTCCCGGTACGTCCAGGCCAGCACGTTGAGCAGGAAGGCATCTTTCTGCTCTTTGCCCATTTGCTCCGCCGTACGCAGCAGGTCAGGAATGCGCGGCGCATCCCGGTCAAGGGCGTTGAGCGCTTTGGCCAAACCAAGCGAATTCCAGCCGTTTTGCTCGTCCATCGGCAGGACACGCTCAAACATTTCGACCGCTTGTTCATATTGGCCAAAATCCAAATACGCCCAACCCGCCTGGCTGAGCACGGTTGGGTCTTCCGGCGCCAATTCAACCGCCCGGGTAATCATTTCCATCGCCCTGTCTTCTGCGCCAACGTCCATGAACGCATGGTATGCACTGACCAGGATTTTTGGATGTTCAGGAGCCAGCTCCAAGGCGGTATTAATCGCTTCAGCGGCAGCTTCCGGATTGCCATCCGCCCGGTGCAGCTCCGATAGAGAACGATAGATCAAGGGTTCATCCGGGAACTGTTGCTGCAGTTCAGTGAGGAAACCAATCTCTTTGCGAAGCTGATTTACCTCGATGGCTGTGTAGATCAATCCTTCATGAGCTTCCGGATAGCTGGGGTAGCGCCGCAGGGTGTTTTCAAAGGCTTGCAGGGCATTGACAGGTTGATCCAACTCCCGGTAAATCCAGCCGAGTCCGGCATAATTTTCCGGAGGGGCATCGGGATGAGCCTCCAGGCCGGTTTCGAGCAGTTTAGCTGCCCGCTCATACTCACCGGCTTCCATCTGCGCCCCAACCAGACCCATAAACGGCTCCCACATGGCCGGATGGCGGCGCAGGACACCCGCGACGGCTTCCCGGGCACGCTCAAACTCACCGCTGCGCAGCAGATCCGCCACTCGCCCAATCTCTTCCTCGGCGGAAAGATTTTCCCCCTCCGCAGGAATCTGTGTACTATCCAGAGCTGTGCGCTGCTGATTGATATCTCTGAGCGCTCCTAATCCAATTAAAACTAACATCACGCAGACAAATACCGTAACCACTCCCCCAACATAGACCAGCCAGCGGCGTTTCTTCTTTGGAGCCGGCTGCTTTACGAGCTCTGCATCCGGCTGGGCGAGGGTTGGTTCTTCCGGAGCTTCGACTTCGGCAACAACCTCCACTGGCTCTTCCACGCCTTCGGCTTCCGATTCAACTTCCATTGGTTCTGAAATCGGTTCAGCGGGCGGCATGGCCGGAACTACTTCTGCTTGGGTTTCCGGTATAAACTCCTCTTCCGCTGGCGGTAAGGTCGGGTCCTCCGGCTGGGCCGCCGGGAGATCATCCTCCTCAAAGCGTTTGGTCTCGGGTTGGTCGACCTGCGGGGTGCGCACAGCGGTGACGGTGCGGATCTCGGTTGCCGACCAATCCGGGTGGGTAGTCGCCACACCCTTCAGGGCATTGGTAAACTCCGCGGCCCGTTGGTAGCGGTCGTCTGGATTTTTAGCCAGTGACTTGAGGATCACCCGCTGAAGTTCTTCGGGGACATCCGGATTCTTCTCCCGCGGGATCGGTAAGGGGTCAACGATATGCTTGACCACCACCGCCATCGGGGTCTCGGCGGTGTAGGGAACTTCCCCCACCACCATCTCGTATAACATGATTCCCATGGCATAGATATCGGTGCGGTGATCGACTCGCTCGCCGCTGCCCTGTTCGGGAGACATATACGCCGGGGTGCCAACTGTCATGCCGGACTGGGTGAGGAAACTGCCGCCGACAATCGTTGCCAGACCAAAATCGGTCAGCAAAGCCCAGTCTGGTGTGGGCAGCATAATATTAGAGGGCTTGATATCCCGGTGAACCACCCCCTGGTCATGAGCATACTGGAGGGCATCACCCACCTGGCCGACCAGGTTATAAATTTGCTCCAGCCGCATCGGGCGCTTCATACGCTCTTTGAGTGTGCCTGCAGTGACGTACTCCATCACCAGGTAAGCCAAATCGCCTTCCTCGCCAAAGTCGATCACCATCAGGATATTGGGATGGCGCAGTTTGGCAATCGCCCTGGCTTCCCGTTTGAAGCGCTGCAGGAAAGTTGGGTCTTGTTCTGCGTAATACGGGGGGAGCACCTTGATCGCCACATCCCGGTCGAGGGAGGGCTGGTAGGCGCGGAAAACGGTCGCCATCCCCCCTCTGCCGATCTTCTCGACAATCTGGTAGCCGCCGATGGTTCTACCGGTGAGATCTTCCATAGCTAACTCCGTAAGGTTGCGGCGGGGTAAACTGAAAATTCCACTTCGCGTGCCGTCTCTCTAACTTTACACCAAGCGAAAAGGATTTGCAATCGCCACGACCTGTGGGTGTCCTTCTCAAAATAAGTGATCAGGATTCTCCCACTTGACTCTTATCTATATTTATTGTATATTACGTTTAGAATTATCTAAACGTTCTAAACGATAAAAAGGAACACTATGACCCAAGATCAACTGACCCAATCAAAAGAACACCCAGCTTGAGCGGCTCAGCATGGTGCACAAGCACATGCAGCTCGGAGACCGCAAAGACTACTACAGCGCAGAGACCGACTTCTGGAAGATGATCCGCTCGATCTTGCAGCAGCGCGAGCAAAACGAGTTCGATAAAGCCCTCAGCACAGTCACCGAGAGCATCGAAATGCTCAACCAGGCGGAAGCCGACCCCGAAATGAACCGCTTCTACCAGGGACGCATGAAGGCGATGCAGTCGTTCTTCAAAACCCTCGACAGCCTGTTCTCGGCCGTCCTGGCGCTTGAAGGGCTGGTCTCGCTGAGTTCGCTCAAGACAATGGTGGAAAAAGTCGGCAGGAAATAAACCTTATCGGAGGCAGCCATGTTTATGGGAGTGTACCTAGCATTATGCGGGATCCAATACCTGATTATTTTAATCGCCAGCCTGATCCTGATCCGGCGGAAGGTCTCCTCTGGCGAACTGCGCAAATCTCTCCTGCCCTATTCGATCTTCGCCCTGTCCGCTTCTCTGCTGGGTCTGGGTCTTTTCTCACTGATCACCATCCCGGTCGGCAACCTGGACTTTAACTTCCCGCAGGATTTCACCGACCTCGATGTGCTGATCTCCAACATCCCCAAAATCTTCAGCATCTTGCTGGGGTTGGCAGGAGTTACTTCACCCATCTGGGCGCTGTTCCTAATTTTTCCAAAACGACAAAATGCCGAGTAGCACCCTCAACTATTATCAATAGGAGATAAAAAATGAACGAAATTACCACATATCTGATTGGCCTGAGTATATCCTTAGCTTTTGTGCTCGGCGCTGCGGTCTACATCCGCAAACCGCTTTTCACCATATTAACCGATCTGTGCGGCACGGACGACCGGGCAGCTTTTTGGACCCAGATCACCATGCTGGGATTTATCCTGGTGGGCGGATTGATGGCGCTGACGTACCAACCCAGAACCAACCTGCCGGATTATTATTTTATCAGCTGGCATCTGGGCCGCACCATGATCGGACTGGTGATTGTAGTTGTTTTCCTCTCGCTGACGGTTTCAATCTTTATCCGGCGGGAGACCAGACAAACAGTCAACCTTAAAGGGAGCCAGAAAAATGTCCTCCAATAAACCCGCCCAACGCGTTGCCGTGACCGGCGCCTTCAGCTATTCGGGCAAGTACATCACCCGCAGGCTGTTAGATGCCGGCTGTGAGGTGATCACCCTGACCGGACATCCCGAACGGACCAATCCCTTCGATGCGCCCGTCCCAGCCTATCCTTTCAATTTCCAGCAGCCCGAAGCACTGGTCGACTCCTTGACCGGCATTGACACCCTGGTGAATACCTACTGGGTGCGCTTCGATCATGGAGCCTCCAGTTTCCTGGGCGCGGTTTCCAATATCCGCCAGCTCTTCCAGGCCGCCAAGCAAGCCGGGGTGCGCCGGGTGGTTCACATCAGCATCACCAATCCGGACCCGCACTCCGATCTACCCTACTTCTGGGGCAAGGCGATCCTCGAAGAGGACCTAATCGCCTCGGGGATGTCCTATGCCATCCTGCGCCCGACGGTCATCTTCGGCAAAGAAGATATCCTGATCAACAATATCGCCTGGTTCCTGCGGCGCTTCCCGGTGTTTGCCATCCCTGGCGACGGTGACTACCGCCTGCAGCCGATCTATGTCGACGACCTGGCCAAGCTGGCAGTGGAGCAGGTCTTCAGCCAGAAGAATGCCGTGATCGAAGCCATCGGACCGGAGACTTACACCTTCAACGGCCTGGTCGCCCTCCTGCGTGCCCATGTTGGCAAGCAGAGTCTGGTCGTCCACACGCCGCCGATGCTGGCCCAGCGCCTTTCAGCCGCGGTCGGTAAGCTGGTCGGGGATGTGATTCTGACCCGTGATGAAGTGGTCGGCTTGATGGAAGAGCGGCTGTACGTCGATACCCGGCATTACCTGAATTAGGGCAATCCAATTGGTAAACCACAAAGGGGCGCACAAGAGTGCGCCCCTTATTTGTTGGGAATCGAACTATCACTTACGGGCAAACATCTGCTGGTTCAAAATCGGGGTTGGCATACCCGAACACAGCAGAGCCGAGCGGGGTGAGCACCACCGAGGCGTTGGTTTCGGCGAACTGGCGAGCGGAGGTGCATCCACCTTCCAACCCCAGGGTCTGACTGTCCTTCAAGAACACTTCAGCCATGTCCACATAGGCGTACTGGTCGCTCTTGCCGTACAGCTCTTCCAACTCATTGAACAGCGTCTCGGCAGATGGACGGTTTTCCATATAGACTGCCGCCACAATCCGCTTATAGTAAGCGTAGGCAGCCAGGTTGTTGTATTCTGCTTCCGGGTCCGCCCAATCCAGCAAACTCTCATCCTCAATCACCTGCTGGAAGAGCAGCGAAGCGATCAGGTATTCGCCCCTATCCATGGCGGCTTCGGCATCATGCAGCAGGTGGATGCGGAATGGCGAGGCGGCCAGGGTCTGCTGGCCGAGCTTCCACGTCCCGCTGGCAGGATCATAAGTCCAGATATTGATCGTATCCCGCTGCGGGCCAGCCCCAACCGAAGCAATCGATGTGCCAACCACTTCCAGGTCGTATATGCCGTCATGGTCAAAATCGGTCAGCCTGAGCTCCGGGTAGGGATAATCCAGCGTGCTGCCTTCCAGCTTGGGGGTGTACTCCCCATTTTCCCATGCCAAGATTTGAACATCTTCAAAGCAGGTATGTGCCCCGCAGTGAGTGCTGCTGTACACCACCTCGCGCAGCCCATCGGCGTTGATGTCCTGGATATGCCTGAGCACGGGCGCGTGGGCTTGCTGTTCGGACACGACAAGATCTGAAAGCACGTATTTGGCGTCCACACAATTGAAAATCAGCAGCGCACCCTGGGGCGGCTGGGCTTGATCATACACCGTGGCGACCACCTCCCGCACCCCGTCTCCAGTCAGGTCTTCCGCCCAAACAGGCTGTTTCTCCGGTCCCCAACCCTGCACAATCAGGGTCACAGCCAGCTCCTCGGGGGAAGCCCCGGCATTCAGATAATCCAGGATGGCCTGGGGGATCGATTGGTAGTCGCTGTACGCCAGCTCCGGGTGGTCGGCAGGCGGAACGCATATCGCACTTGTGGATGCCGGGATGACCGGGGGTGTATCTGTCGGAGCGGGTTGGCCTGAGGTCTGAGTGCCTGTTTCTGCAGTGGCATTATCCGCCGCACTGGAAGTGGGCTGGATTTCTGAACTTGTTGGGCTCCCGTTATCCGCAGGCGTTTGACCACCGAAGTTAAATTGGCCGGAGCATCCGGCCAGGAAAAACATGATGGATAGAACAGCAATGGCGATTTTCTTCATGATCGAGAATTGTTTTCCATATTTTGAAATTTGGTCTAACCAGATTATACTAGTTAGAAGAAACCATGACCACTTCAAACCTAATTTATCTTCCCCAAGGGGCGGTGCACAACCAGGCGGTCTTAGAGAGGTTCCTACCCCGCCTGCCTGATGGCGCGGCAGCCCGCTGGCTGGAGATGAACTTACCCCAAAAAGGTCAGTGGGTGATCGATCCTTTTGGAGCCAGCCCGCAGCTGGCGCTGGAAGCCGCCCGGGCCGGTTACCGCGTCATGGTCATCTCCAACAACCCGATTACTCGTTTTCTGCTCAAAATGACTGCCACTCCACCCACCCCGGAGGAGATGCAGGCCGCCCTGGCAGACCTGGCCACCGCTAAACGCGGCAGCGACCGCATGGAACACCATATCCGGGATTTGTACACCACCCACTGCGATCAATGTGGGGCAGTAGTCGATGCCCGGGCGTTCCTCTGGCAGAGGGATGCCTTAACACCGTACGCCCGCATATACAGCTGCCCGCACTGCGAGAATTCCGGAGAATTCCCCACCACCGATGAAGACCTAGAAAAAGCCGGCCGTCTGAGCCAAAGCGGGCCGCACCGGGCACGCGCCCTCGAACGGGTGGCTGCCAGCCGGGACCCCAACCGCTTCCATGCTGAAGAAGCCCTGGATGCCTACCTGCCGCGGGCGGTGTATGCCCTGATCAATATGATCAACAAGCTCGACGGGATCGAACTGGAAGCCAGGGAGGGTATCTATCTGCGGGCGCTGCTGCTGGCGGCATGCGACCGGGGGAACAACCTGTGGCGCGTCCCGAAAGAAAACTACCGCCCTAAACAGCTCATCACTCCGCCCCGTTTTATGGAGCATAATTTGTGGCTGGCGGTAGAGGAAGCTATCCCGCTGTGGGCCAACGGTCAGCCAGCCACGCCGCTCACCTTTTGGCCGGAACCGCCTCCCGAGACTGGTGGAATCTGCCTCTACCAGGGCCAAATCCGCGATGTGACCCAGCACTTGGAAAAAATCCCTATCAGCGCTGTTATGACGGCGCTACCTCGCCCGAACCAAGCCTACTGGACTCTTTCTGCCCTGTGGTCTGGTTGGCTGTGGGGGCGGGAGGCGATTGGCCCGTTTGCCAAAGTGCTCAAACGCCGCCGCTACGATTGGTCCTGGCACACTGCCGCCCTTTACAGCGCCTTACGTAGGGTGGCCGATCTGCTGCCCGCGGAGACTCCATTCTTCGGCATGATCACGGAGAACGAGGCCGGATTCGATGCGGCCACCATGGTATCTGCGGATTTATCTGGTTTTGTCGTGGATGGGATCGCTCTGCGCCTGAAAGAGGGCCAGACCCAAGTACAGTGGCATAAATCTGCTGGCCGCCCTACCTCAACGCAACCTTCGGCCGTCAGCATCGCTACGGAGACCATTCAGGGTTTGCTCTCGGAACGGGGAGAACCGACCTCCTATCTGCACCTGCAGGCGGCTGTTTTGCAAACCCTCAGCCAGCAAAACGCCCTGGCGCCCGATGAACGGGACCCCACGATTAACTATGCAACCCATGCCTATAACATCTACAACCGGGCACGCCAGCTCTTAATTGAGCTCCTTTCCCCAACAGGCCCGTTCATCCGATACCACGGGGGAAAAAGTTCGATCGAGATTGGAAAATGGTGGAGCAAAACATCTCTCGAGGCGGCTCAACCGTTAGCAGACCGGGTGGAGATGGAAATTGTAAAGACTTTCCAGGAAGTCAATACGCTGGCATGGGATAAGCTCAAC
>JARROY010000312.1:0-5205 GCA_037383445.1 Anaerolineales bacterium
TAATCGAAGCTAACTGATTTTCCCCTTTACTCAAAGCATAGAGAAGCTAAAAATCTTCCGACAGATACGTCAAACGATTTTAGTGGGCGGTATTGGACTCGAACCAAAATTTATTATCGGGACATCAGGCGTTTGGGTGAAAAAGTTTTTACCTCTTTTCTTCTACCCTGCCAGGCCTGCAAGAGCCAGAAAGCGGTCAGAAATACCACCACCAGGAAGGTTCCCCCGTACATCAGCCCAGCCAGAGGCAGCGATGAATCCGTACCTGCGAAAAAGCCGTGGGCGGTTCCTCCCAGATAGGCGATCAGACTAGAGTAGTGAATATAGCGGAAGGTTTTCATCCCAATTCTTTTGCGCATGTAGAAGGTTACGGTGACCAATATGGTCAGATACAGTGCGATCACGCCAATTCCCACCCAAACCGGCCGGTAAGGAGACAGGAAGGGAACGAAAATTTGGGCGAATGTATAGGGCAGGTAGTTATCGATCAATAGGATAAAGATGTGTAAGGCCAGGAATCCCAGAGAAAGCAAGGAAATGAACTTGTGAAAGTCGAAGGTGTAATCCCCACTCAGAGATCGGCCAAATATCTTGCTGGGAATGACCAGCCCCCAAACCGTTGAGAGCCACAGCAGTAAATAGGCAGTGATTCCTGCTGACCGGGTGATAAACCAGGTTACATTTTCAGACCTCAAAGAGAAGAGCTTGATGAGCAGTTGCCTGGCGCCAAGTCCAAATGGTGAAGTTAGATACAGGGCGGCTGTTCCAATAACTAATATAAGAATGGCTGTAAGAATCCATCCAATGGGTAAATTATCTACCTTTGATGTGCGGGAATTAGCCGATTGTGTCTGTGACATAAATAAACTCCATGTTTTCGATATTTCCGATCAGGCTACTATCTGATTGCACCGCGAGAAATTGAATATCTGGTTGTCTTTCGATTAATTTCCATCCTTCATCTGGACCGGCGATCAGCAGTGCCTTTGCGAAAGCTTCGGCGCGGGTTGCTTTTTGGGCATATGCCGTTACGCACAACCAGGATGAATTGGATGGCGTCCCACTACGGGGATCGATGATATGATGGCGAATTTGGTCCTGCTGCACCCAGCTCCGTTTGGTGACGGAGGAGGTGGCTAATGCCCCGGGGTGAACATTCATTACAGCAAGTACCTGGTCGGCATCAAGCGGGTCTTCAAGGGAAACCTCCCAGTTTGGCTCACCCTCGGGTATCCCGAACAGAACCATATCCCCGCCAGCACTCACGGCTCCGGCATCTGTATATTGGGATAACAATTCCACCGCTTGCTCGGCAATCCATCCTTTGGCTATCCCGCCAAGGTCCAACTGCATACCGGGCGGCATCCAGATTGCTTTCTTGCCGGGATCCAGTTCAGCAAAATCAAACTGTGGTGAGAAAGCCGAGTAGCTCGGGTTTTCGGGTACCAAATCAAACTGGCGAATTTCATCCATGCTGCGGTCATATCCTGAAACCATCAGTGCATTTAAGATGGTGGGATCAAACAATCCCTTTGTTGACTGGTAGACTTCCTTGGCGTCCTCAAGCAGCGAGAACATCTCCGGGGAGGCTTCAAACCAGCGTCCAGCAGAGTGGTTGAGGGCGGTCAGTTCGCTGGTTTCACGGAAGCGGGAAAAACGCTGTTCCGACTCTGCAATCAGCTTGCGCACTTGAGTAAACCCTTGTTCTAGGTCATGCCAGCGGCCTTCCGCGGCGACCAGAATGGTGGTGTTCATCGCTCGAAATTCGTCATATTCCAGCATGGCGGCTCAACTCCATCCCTCAAAATTACGAACCCATTGCCCTTAGGCGCGGCACCGACCTTGTAAAACTGATGCTGGGGGAGGCGGTTGTATCTCGGGTATTTGTGGTAAGTTCCTCCACATTCGGAATGGATGTAAATTCAACGCCGCTGATAATGGACTTGTTCTGAAAGGGTGTTAAGGCAGCGGGTTTTTCTGAGTGGGATAGGGTTACCCACCCGATTCCGAAGGTAAAAATGAAGGAAAGGGTGATCCAAAAGCGGATTAATTTTACAGAAAGTTTTTTCATGATCTTGACCTATAGCCTATTGATGATGGGTAAAATAAGAATTTTGATTTGGGTGGCGTTAACCTTAATCACCATCTCCAAAGGCCCCCTCATTTTCGCGATTGTTCCCAAAAGGACTGGTCATAACTGTAACCTGACCATTACGGTTGATCTGAATCACCCCGGCATTTTGCAGTGCCATGATGAAAGATTGGTACTGCTCTATTTGACCATTGGCCTGATTGATTTGGTCGGCTGCTTGATTGAGTTCCTGCTGGTATTGAACTTCACGAGACTGATACTCGGCAATTAATGCTTTCAACTCCTTGGGGGTAGCGGTGTCGAGGTTGATTGAATCGTCGCGGCTGGCAGCTTGAGCCGTAATAACGTTTTTGTTCAATAAGGCATTGGCACCCAAGCCAAGCATCAATACACCCGCAATAGCCGTAATAGCAAAAGCTGCAATTAGGGCCGGGATGTGTTTTTTAGATTTGTTTCGGTTATTTGATGTAGCCATATTTTTCTCTCATTGGTGTGATTTTAATCTCCTAATGTTGGGGAACAATTGAGTGAAAGCTGCATAATGGTTCACTATCTTCAAACGTCCTAATCTTTGGAGATGGTTCTTGTTGGTTGGTATGGATAACTATAACAATTGAAAATGACAACAAGATGACAGATGAGAAATTGATCTTTGCCAATATTTTCTTTGGGTAGGTTGCCCCTCAACCTGTCATTTGAATTTCATTTTGTAGTAGTACAATAAAACTCGGAGATTCCCCATGCGAATTCTATTGGTTGAAGATAACCGCCGTTTACATAATTCTCTTCGGAAAAGTTTGGAAGAAGATGGCTACGCTGTCGATTCGGCTTTTGACGGTGAGGAAGGGGAGGATTTTGCCTTGTCTGCACCTTATGATTTGATCATTTTAGATATCATGCTGCCGAAAAAGAATGGCTTCCTCGTCTGCCGGGACCTGCGCCAACAGCATGTGCACTCTCCTATTTTAATGCTCACAGCACGCGATGCGGTTGATGACAGGGTTGAGGGGCTGGACAGCGGTGCAGATGACTATCTGGTAAAACCATTCGCAATCAAGGAACTGCGGGCACGTTTGCGCGCCCTGCTGAGACGCGACCAACCAGAAAAAACAGGACATCTACAGGTAGCAGACCTGATATTAAATCCGGCTGATCACCAGGTTGAACGTCAAGGTACCGCAATCGAGCTGACTGCAAAAGAATTTTCTTTGCTAGAATACCTGATGCGAAATGCGAATCGTTTGGTTACCCGCCGGATGATCGAAACCCATATCTGGAACTATGATTTCATTTCGGGCTCAAATGTGATTGATGTCACCATCCGCCGTTTACGCCATAGTTTTCGGTTTCGGTTGACCTTGTGGTTTGTTTTAATTCTGGCGGTCATTTTAGGCGGATTCAGCTTGTTCATCTACGTCAGACAGGTGCAGGTTTTACGTTCAGAGACGACAACAAGGCTGGTTGCACAAGCCGGTCAGCTCGAGCTGTTTTTTGGCTCAGATTTCCTCCGTTCGTTTGAGGAATACGAAGGGGAGATAGAGCATCTTCCCAATTTTTCGAGCGATCTACCCCTGCTCCAGGAAACGGACCAGTTTGCTTTGCTGGGTAATGACGGTCATGTGATCCAGAAATCCGAATATTTTTCGGACACGGATCTGAATGCGATTTATCAGCTTTGGTTAAATAGCAGGCAAACGACCCAACCGATTAATTATCAACTCTCCGATTCTCATGAACGTGAACATAACAACCTCAGCGCGGTTAAGGATTATATTTTTATTGGCTCACCGTTTGGAATTGGCCAGCAAAGCATTGGGGTTCTGATTTTAGGCAGTCCAATTGATCCTGGCAGCCAGCTCCCTCGTCTGGTCTTAATCCTTTCCCTCGCGTATGTATTCATTTTGCTGGTTGCCTTTGGGGGCGGTTTCTGGCTGGCCAACCAGGCCATGCATCCAGTCCAAATGATCACCCGGACAGCGCAAGATTTGAGCGAGCAAAACCTGACTCAGCGATTGAATCTGTCTCGAAAGGATGAACTTGGCGAGCTTGCCTCTACCTTCGACCGGATGCTTGATCGAATTCAGGCAGCATTCCAACGCCAGCGCCAATTCACTGCCGATGCCAGCCACGAGCTTCGTACCCCGCTAACCATCATCGAACTGGAGGCGAACCGCGGCCTTGAGCATCCCCGCTCTCAGAAGGAATACCAGGAAATTTTAACCACTATCCAATCCGAAAATGAATGGATGAGCCGCATGGTCAATGAACTGCTAACCCTGGCACGCTTGGACTCTGGGCGCACGATGATGCAGTTCGAAATGGTGGATTTAAAGACGATGGCCAGCGAGTTGGTCGAGCGGCTGCGCCCCCTGGCAAATGAGAAACACGTCACCCTGCAGACCGGTGCGCTTGGCGGGGGAAGTGTTCAAGCTGACCGAGATTACCTGTCCCATGTATTGGTGAACCTGATAGAAAATGCGCTTAATTATGCCAATCAGAAGGATCCGAAAGTGATCCTCGAGACCGGTGAGGTAGTTCGAGAGGGAAAATCCTGGCAATGGGTCAGCGTTGCGGATAATGGACCGGGCATTCCTCCCGAGCACCTTGGTCACCTCTTTGATCGGTTTTACCGGGTGGATGAAGTCCGCAGCCGGGATGAAGAAAAGGATGAAATTAACCCAGGGAGTGGTTTGGGACTGGCAATTGTGGATTCAATTGTAAAATCACACCATGGTGAGATCGATGTGCAGAGCGAAGTTGGGGAAGGGACGGTATTTACTGTTTGGCTGCCAAGTGCAGGATGGTCTGCAGATACATAAGTAAGGTGTTTGCAGTTTAGAGGGTTTCACGATAAGCCGGTCGGGCTCAACCAACCCAATGATCCAAGGCTCTCGGCGTTAACTATAAGTTTGCACAATTACGGTATCCTTGCCTAAACCTCGAACACTCTGCCAGATGAATTATCCTCAAGCCGACTAATTTCATGAAATGTAAATAAAAAGCCACCCGGATGGGCGGCTTTTGGTTGTGATCTAATCGGGAAAAAATCAAACAAGATCAAAGCGGTCCGCATTCATCACTTTGTTCCAGGCGGCCACAAAGTCGTGTACGAA
>JARROY010000313.1:0-3419 GCA_037383445.1 Anaerolineales bacterium
GCCCCTGGGCTTTTTAGTTGGTGGATGACCACACTGCTGAGAATCTCGGCTAACGACATGACCAAACCGCTGGCCATTGTGATCGGTCCTGTACCGCCCATTAGCGGGGCAGGGGAGTGCACCACAGGCAGCTGGTATTCTGCCATCAGTAACAATTTATCAATGGCAGTTTCGGATTGCTGCAAAGGAGAACTTGGTTCAGAGTAAAGTAGGATATGCTGCTGCTCGCGCAAAGCTTCGTAGCCACCAGCAACTGCGGCGGCCATATCGATAGCTCGCTGGCAGCTTGCCAGGTCGTTGGTAACAAATACAATTGGCTTGATGGTATGCTCTAGCATCGCCGCCATTTGGACATCATAAGCAGTCTCGGAGGGCACATCTGAAGGAATGCCAATGGACATGACGAAATGAATATTTGGTAAGGCATCGCAAAGGTGATAGGCGTCGAGAATGTCTTTCTCGGTAAATTTCCTGTGTTCGCCTGTTTCAGGATCGAGCAGGTTGATGCAATCTGATCCAGTACCGAAATTCACCTTAGTATCTTCCAGCCAGACGGCTGGTTCTCCGTCTCGGTCGCACATGATCACTCGACTGGGGACAGTGGCGATAGCATCTTCAACCATCGCTGCTGGAAACTTGACTAGGTTGCCGTCCGATATAAAAGCACCAGCATCTTTGAGCATCTCAACTGCTCCAAGGTGATGAAACTGAATACCGGTGCGTCGCAATACTTCCAAAGCTGCCAGATGGATATCTTTTAGCTGGCTTTCGGAAAGAACTAAAAACTGGGGTGCAAGATATGCCAGTGAATTGGCGGTATTCATGGTAATGTCTCCTCTCAAAACCAATTTACATTTCCAAGTGCCAGGCTGCGGCTTCCGTTTGGATGATACGATCTAATGCGGCCTGACGAGTCCCTTCAATATCATCTACTAGGGCTTTTCGAGCTGCCTCCAGATCGTGTTTCTCCAAGGCATCGACGATTTTTGAATGGGATTCCTCCATCGTTTTTCCCGCATGCCGCAGAACCATAAACCTGGCCAGCCTGTCCATCAGATGGCCAATCAAATTGGCAAGTTCCTGGTTACCAGATGCTTCAGCGAGTAGATAATGGAAACAGCGGTTTTCATCAGTATAACGGTCGTAAGATTCATCATCATCACCGGTGTATCCGGCATGTACATTGCGGAGTTGGAGGATTTGTTCCGGATCGATTTTGTCAATTGAACGTTCAATTGCAACCAGTTCGAGAATATTGCGCAGCTCGAACATATCCCGCAGTTCTTTCAGGGTGATTCTGGTAACGAAATAACCGGCACGCGGTTTGATGGTGACTAAACCTTCCTGGTTGAGCATTTGCAGCGCGTCACGAACAGGAGTGACGCTGATTTGGTAATGGTCTGCGATCTCTTCAACGTTGAGTCGCGCTCCAGTTTTAAACTCTCCCATGATGATTGAGCGACGGACTTCGTGATAAATTTTGTTTTTGGTATTTTCGGACATTTAGTTTGATTTTATCATATGATATAAGAATATCACCCATTGATATCATAGAATGTCTTGATGAAATATTATATTCTGTAATAAAATATATTTATTAATAAAACTGATATATCAATAATTCTTGAGGATAAGAATATGATCGAAACCCACGGTATGAAAACCACCAGCGCGTTTTATTCTCGACTGGGACTGCAAGAATGCGAAAAACTTCATATGGCCAGCTTGGAAGTGCTGGAGACAACTGGACTAGAAGTCCACTACGACAAAGCCAGGAATATATTGGTCAAAGCTGGTGCAAAGGCAGAGGGTCAGCGTGTGCGCATTCCAGAGCATATGGTGACCAAAGCACTTGCCTCTGCACCCAAAAAGCTGACTTTGTATGACCGCAAAGGCGGACCAGTGATTAGAGCTTGGGGCTACAATTCCTATTTTGGCGGCGGGTCTGATTGTTTGAATGTGCTGGATCACCGGACGGGAGAACGGCGCAGGGCTGTCTTGCAAGATGTGATCGATGCTGTAACCCTGATGGATGCTCTCCCTCATGTCGATTTCATTATGTCCGCCTTCCTGCCATCAGATGTCAGCGAGCAGGTTTATCCTCAATACCAGATGGAAGTGATGCTGACCAAATCTAACAAGCCGATTGTGTTTGTTACCCCTGATTTTGAAACCTGCGTAGCTTGCGTAGAAATGGCAGAAATTGCCGCCGGTGGGGAAGAGGCATTTCGTGCTCGACCGTTTGCGGTTTGCTACATCAATGTGACCAGCGGGATGGTTGCCAATCAGGATTCGCTGAAGAAATGCATCTATTTTGCTGAAAAAGGTTTGCCGCAGCTTTACATTCCTCTGAATGCGGCTGGGGTGAATTCTCCGGCTACGACTGCTGGATGCATGGCAACAATGAATGCTGGGACTTTGTTGGGGGTGGTGCTGTCACAACTAGTGCGAGAAGGGTCCCCAATTGCGGTACCTGGTTGGAACGGAGGCCCGTACAACCTGCAAACGATGGTTGGGAATTACTGCCTGCCAGATGAACAAGGGGTGGCGGCTTCGATGGGCAAGTATTACCAATTGCCGGTTTTCGGCCTGGGAGGTTCGACGGATTCTAAAGCGCTGGACCAGCAAGCCGGAGCGGAGTGTGCTTTGGGGCTGGTTTTCTCACTGCTGAATGGTGCAAACCTAATTCATGACCTCGGGTTTATGGATGCCGGCCTACAAGGTTCACTTCAACTGATTGCGATTGCCAATGATCTGCTGGGTTGGGTCGGAGCAGCAACAGCCGGGGTCCCGATTAATGAGGAAACTCTTGCCCTTAATGTGGTTGAAGAATTGGGACCTGATGGGGATTACCTGTCTCACGATCATACCTACCGCCATTTTAAAGACGCGTATTACTCCAAACTGGCTGATCGCCAGATCTACTCAGCATGGCAAGATGCAGGGTCTACCACTATGGCAGAGCGGGCTGCAATCCAAGTTGAGGAGATTTTAACCAGCCATGTAGCAGAAGCTGTCCCGGAAGATATCCGGAATGCTCTCCACGAATATGTGCTGACTGCTGAGGCGAAAAGCGCAAAAAACTAATGTTACCAGGGATATAGTCGAGGATAAATATGAGTAAAAAACCTTTATTTATGCGGGATTCCTGGAAATATGATCCTGAAAGACAAAACAAACCAACTCGGGATCATCAGTTAGGGTTTGATACCAGAGCACTGCATGCTGGATTTCACCCTCTGAAAAATGTTGAGCAGTTTCGAGCCTTTGTGCCGCCAATTGTCCAGTCGATGACCTACCCATACGAACAATTTGACCAGTTTCCGGATTATATTTATGGACGGAGTAAAACCCCAACTGTGAGCGTGTTAGAGGAACGGCTGGCAGCCCTAGAAGGTGGTGAAGGGGCTGTGTCTGCC
>JARROY010000314.1:0-3411 GCA_037383445.1 Anaerolineales bacterium
TTGGTGATGCAGGGGACGGCCATCCCTTATTTGGATATGGGAGGCGCCAGCATCAAAATGAATGACGATGGCTCGTTTAATTTATTGGTGGGGGCAACCGATCTGGGTACAGGTTCGGATACGGTACTGGCTCAGATGGCCGCAGAGGTTCTGGGCGTGCCAGTGGAGGATATCCTGGTGTATTCATCCGATACCGACTTCACACCTTTCGATGTGGGTGCCTATGCTTCTAGTACGACGTACATTTCTGGGGCGGCGGTTGTCAAGGCTGCCCAGGTTGTCGCCGAACAGGTGATGACCAGAGCTGCCAAAATGCTCAATGCTGAGGAAGGTGCAACACCGGTGGATCCCAGCGAAATTGTGCTCGGAAAACGACTAGCGACTGCTCCCGATGGACGTTCGGTGACGATGGAAGAGATTGCCTACCATTCGCTGCACCATGAGGACCAACTTCAGATTATGGGGGTGGGTTCCTTTATGTCTCCGGTGGCCCCCCCGCCATTTGCGGCTCAATTTGCTGAAGTAACGGTGGATATTGAAACCGGTATGGTGACCGTGGATAAATTAGTGATGGCGGTGGATTCCGGGATCATTGTTAACCCAATGACAGCATCCGGGCAGATTGAAGGGGGTATGACCCAGGCGTTGGGGTATGCCGTGAGCGAAGAGATGCTTTTCAATGAAAAGGGTGAGGTCCGGGAACGTGATTTTTCGGACTACCATATTTTTGCTGCCAACGAGATGCCAGAACTGGAGACCATATTTGTAGAGACTTTTGAGCCCAGCCATCCATTTGGAGTAAAAGCAGTTGCCGAGATTCCGATGGATGGGGTAGCCCCGGCGGTGGGGAATGCAATTATGCATGCCTGCGGGGCTGATTTGAGTGACAACCCGGCCACGCCGGAACGGGTTTGGCGGGCACTTGAAAAGAAAGAAATTGGATAAAAAGGATGGAAAGGGGAAAGGCAGCTATCTGCTATTCCCCTTTTCTGAGGCTTGATCCCAGTTTACTGATAAATTTGGAGGCTCAATGCTGAACCCCGAGAAGCATATCCTCACCTACCAGAAATATTTCTCCAATGCAATGGGGACCGAGGTGCAAATTCTGAAAGCAGAAGCGCTGCATAAAAGCACCCGCGAGGCTCCCTGGCGTTTTGATCTCTTGGTAGACGGGATGGAAAAGTCGTTTGTATTACGGGTGGATAAACGATCGAGTGCGAGGGAATATAAAATATTAAAGGCGGTAGAAGCTCTTCCGATCCCGACGCCTAAGGTTTATGGTTTGGATAAAAAAGGGACAGCATTAGGAACTCCCTGCTTCTTTATGGATTTTATTGAGGGTGATACTCTTTTAAAACCCATGTTGGCAGGAGAACCTTGGGCAGATGATTTGTTTATTGAGTGTTCCTTTCAGATGCAGACAATGCTCGAGAGCGATATGGGCGAACTGCCAGAATGGCTGGAAAGAGATAATGCCGAAGATGTGCTGGACAAAGCATACCAGAAGTTAAAGCCAAGGGATGACCTGGTCGCGAGAAGGGTGTACCAAGAACTGAAAATGACCGTTCCGGACCTGCCTAAGGTGCGTTTCAGCAATGGCGATCTTTATCCAGATAATTTTGTGATTAAGGACCGTAAGTTAGTGGGAGTGATCGATTTTGCGAATGCAGCCTTCAGCGATCCATTATATGAATTTTTACTGCCGTTCTTCATCCATCCTGAGCTGCGGGGTAGGGGGACTGAGGAAAAATATTGTGAGCGCATGGGAATAAATCCAGATGTTCTGCCTTGGTATCATGTGCTCGAATTCTATGATTTATGGGGGTGGTTGAATGGGACTTCAGAGACTTTTTCCGGTTACAACGCTGAACAGATTCGAGAAATTCTGAAGCGCTGGTTGAAACATGGCAAACTGCCATGATGAATCGCTGGGTGTTTAAGCTGCTGTTAATTTGGGTACAGGTTGGGAAGTGAAACTGAGGGTGTATGAGGTTAAAAAAACAGGCCGGAGTATTCTCCGGCCTGTAGTGCGCTTGATCAATCGAAATTAAATTTTGACTACTTCTTGCGCTTGTGGGCCTTTATCGCCCATTTTGACAGTGAATTCAACTCGCTGGCCTTCATCTAGGTTTTTAAACCCATCGGCTAAGATGGCGCTGAAATGTACGAATACATCTCCCTCGCCACTGTCGCGTTCAATGAAGCCGTAGCCTTTTTGGCCGTTGAACCATTTCACCGTACCGGTTTCTTTGTCAGTCACGATTTGGAACTCCTTTCAAAGATTTAATGCTTGGTCCTGCATGGGTTCCAAATCAAGATAAGGTCTTTCTTAGGAACTTCTGTCATATTACAAGCAAAATAGAGTTTAGCACATTCAACCCATGGATGTCAACTCTTCTGGTGGTGTGAAAATTATCACGATATAGCAATAGTTTTTCAAATTAACTAATAAAAACTATTGAAGAATCTAAAAATGGGCTTATAATCAAATTTTGGTAGAAACCAAAGTGCAAGGAGGTTGTTTTGGCACAATATACCGAACATAGAAATCAAGTGTCGCTAGGAAAAAAACTTAGACAGATTTACTACAGTTGGAATCCACCAGAAGATTTAACTCTGATGGGAACTGCTTTAGTGGTTGGTTTGACCACTGGTCTCGGTGCAGTTGCTTTTCGGTATCTGATTGCGGCTGTAGGCTGGTTTGGTTATCAATATGTCCCGGATACTTTTCCGTGGCTGGGGAAAAACTACGTACTGATTATTCCCACTTTGGGTGGGTTGCTTGTTGGTTTGTTGGTCTATTATTTTGCTCGAGAAGCCAAAGGGCACGGCGTTCCAGAGGTGATGGAAGCGGTTGCCTTACGCGGCGGTAGAATTCGGCCGATTGTGGTGGTCATCAAGGTGCTTGCTTCATCTCTCTCGATTGGTTCAGGTGGATCGGTGGGGCGTGAAGGACCAATTGTACAGATCGGTTCCACATTAGGGTCGGTGATTGGCCAGAGGTTGGGTTTATCAGATGACCGCATCCGGAACTTGGTGGCATGCGGTGCGGCGGCTGGTATTGCTGCTACGTTTAATGCACCGATTGCTGGTGTGTTGTTTGCCCTTGAAATCATTCTAGGTGAATTTGGTGTGCGTTATTTCAGCAGCGTGGTGGTCTCTGCGGTTGTTTCGAGTGTGATCGGCCGATTGGTGTTTGGGAATAATCCGGCATTTGTGATCCCTGCTGAATACGGAGTAAGTAGTTTGTGGGAATTTGCCCTTTATCCGATTTTAGGCGTACTTGCTGCGTTGCTGGGCGTTCTTTATACCCGGGCAATTTACTGGGCAGAAGATATCTTCGTCGATTGTAAAGGGGTGAATGAATGGGTAAAGCCCGCGGTCGGTGGTCTTCTGCTGGGTGGTATGGCT
>JARROY010000315.1:0-3689 GCA_037383445.1 Anaerolineales bacterium
GCGGTTTTGGTGTAGTAGCAGATATCCTGGTTTCTATACTTTTAGCTGGGATTGGTTATAGTCTTTTTTTGTGGTTTGTAACAAGATTAATACGTTGGCTTTCCCGAATTTCGACTGTTATTTGGGCTGTAGTTATTGTGGGGTTTTTCTTCGGAGGTCAAATTTGGGGAAGTCGTACCTGGCTGCATTGGTTTTTTAATCTAATTCTTGTAGTTTGCTGCGCGATGATAGGGACTGGTGTCTATTTCCTGATCCGGCGGGAATGGCAGCGAGCATTAAATCGGCAAAAAGCTTTCGTGATAGGCCTGCTTGTTTTAGGATTGGTTGGGACAACGATGATTGGGGTGCTAATCATATCCCCTGGGTCTGAGGCTCAACCATTGGTTGTGGATATTAAACTTGGCTCTTCAAGTATCGAAGCGGCCAATCCGTCTAATTCTGGCAGTTACTCCTTTCAAACGTTAACGTATGGCATTAACTAAACCAGTCAATGGTGTCTATTATGTAAATTACAAGAAGGAAATACCACAAAATTTTCCAGATTATTTGGTTAATTGGGGACCGGTAAATTTCTTCATGACTAGGTTCTCAGAAACCTTGCGAAAATATTATTGGGGTTTTGGGGTTAATGAGCTTCCTTTGAATGGTCGCGTATGGAGCCCTGAAGGGAAAGGCCCCTTTCCACTTGTATTGCTGGTGCACGGCAATCACAGCATGGTTGAGAAATCTGAAATGGGATACGCGTACTTAGGGGAACTTCTAGCAAGCCGAGGATATATTCTCGTTTCAGTGGATGAAAACTTTCTAAATGGGGGATTTTGGGGTCGGGCTAGCGGTGAAAATGATGCCCGTGCCTGGCTTTTACTCCAACACTTAAAGGTGTGGGAGGATTGGAACGAAGATCCAAATTCACCTTTTTATCAACAGGTCGATCTATCGCGAATTGCCTTGATTGGTCATTCGCGCGGCGGAGAAGCAGTTGCACTAGCAACTACCTTCAACAATCTGTCCCGCTATCCTAACAATGCTAAAATTTTATGGGATTTTGGATTTAATATTCGTTCGGTGGTTGCGCTGGCTCCAGTAGATGAGCAGTGGCTGCCTGCCGATCATTCAAATCCGCTAATCGACATCAATTATCTGGTGTTGCAGGGATCGCATGATGGGGATGTATATTATTTTGATGGTATCCAACAGTATAACCGAACCAATTTTAGTGGGACAGCTCCCGATGTATTCAAAGCGGCTGTGTATATCTACCGTGCCAACCATGGTCAGTTCAATTCTCTCTGGGGTTCAAAAGATAAAACAGGAATAGCCGGTCAATTTTTAAACACGAAAGCTCTAATGTCAGAGGCAGAACAGCAACAGATCGCAAAACTTTATATTTCAGCTTTTCTAGAAGATACGCTTAAAGATAAGACCGCCTATAGAGAAATTTTTAAGGATTATCGTTCTGCGGGAGATTGGCTTCCACAAACAGGCTATATTAACCAATATGAGGATAACGGAGGCAAGTATATAAGCGATTTTGAAGAAGACGTTGATGTTACCACAAACAGTTTGGAGGGTGGAAGGGTAGACGGTTATGGATTAACTCAATGGTCTGAGATTTCCCCACGCTTTCGTAACAAGGTTCGCCAGGATAACCATGTTGTATGTGTTGGTTGGTCGAACCCCAGCGCGTATTATGCTCTTCAATTGCCTGCTGATTTTGATTGGATATTGGACGAAAATGCAGTATTGGTCTTCAAAACTGCCGATGCTCGAACCCCAAATAATTTAGCGCAAGGGCTGGATTTCAGCATCCTGTTGGTCGATTCAGCAGGTCAAAAAGCTGAACTGGTTCTTTCCACGATCATGCCACTGCAGACACAATTTCCAGCAGAAATCAGCAGATTGCAGGTTTGGAATGACGAATATTACCAAGAGTTCAGTGAGGAGGTTTTCCAAACTTACCGGATCAGATTGGGTGAATTCCTTCAACAAAACCCCAGCCTAAACTTGGAAGAACTCGACCAAATCCGGTTTGATTTTAATCAAATGGATCATGGGCTTGTTTATTTGGATGATATTGGATTTGATGTAATCCCATGAAATGATCGATTCCAAGAATTAGGGGGGAGTTTCCTAAAAGGTGATCAATTAGGAAATGAATAGTAATCCAAAGTTTTATTTGAAAAGTGTATAATGGGTTTACCACTGAATGAAAAGGAGAACCATATGCCAGACCGAGAAATATTGATGCAGTTAGACAAAGAAACGTTGATAACAATGTTGGAAGATTCCGCAAAAAATTGGTTAGCACACGATGGTCTTTGGTTCCAGGCAGTGGAAAAAGAGTTTGGAATGGATTCTGCGTTGCAGATGGATCGTCAGGCATGGAAGTTGTTCACTCAGGTGGAAGCCAAGCGGATTATGGCGCGATTGGGAATCAAACCCAATGGAGGCATCGAGGCGTTGGATCAAGCATTGCGTTTTCGGCTGTATGCTCGGATAAATGACCAAGAGATTTATCGCGTTGATGACCGTACCCTACGTCTTGAAATGAAAGAATGCCGAGTGCAGTCTGCACGTGAACGAAAAGGATTACCCGCATTTCCTTGTAAGTCAGTTGGAATCGTAGAATACGCTTACTTTGCTTACGCGATTGACCCGCGATTGAAAACCGAGGTCATTTTTTGCCCCCCTGATCTTCGGCCAGAAGGTTGCTACTGTACCTGGCAGTTCACGATGCGGGATGAACCGGTTCCAGCAGATGAAATTGTGCCCGAAGAATCGGTTTATGGATAAGAATATTAAGGTCTGATTTAAAGGAGGTAATCTTAAATTGCCTCCTTTTTTATTTTTAATTAATCCACTGTTTGTTAAGAGTTTTATTGAGAATTTAAATTTAATAGATTGTGATCAGGTCTTTCAAATTTTCAAATGTGGCAGGACCGATACCACTGACCTCCTGGATTTGTTCGAGGTCTGTAAAAGGTCCATTCTGGGTGCGGTAATCGATGATGGCTTGGGCCTTGATTTCCCCTATCCCCGGAAGAAGCATTAAAGTCTGTTTATTTGAGGTGTTGATATTGATAGGAAAACTGGTCGTGTCTCCAACAATGTTTTGACTCTCCTGTTCAACTCGATCGGGCGACGGATTTCCAGCGTAGATTGGCACCAGCACCTTACTGCCATCTGAGAGTGGGGCAGCCAGATTGATCGATTCGGTGAATGCTTCTGGCAAAAACCCACCTGCTGCTTCAATGGCATCCTCTACACGGCTGCCAATCTCTAGAAAATAGACTCCAGGACTTTTAACCGCACCGCTGACATCTACCGCGATTGGAGCCTGAGTGGGCGCAGGTGGAAGTACAACTGGTTGACCTCTCCTTGGACTACTGATGAGAATTATAAGTCCAGTCGCCAGAAGACCGCACAACAACCCTACCACGATCAATTGCCAGGACTTCATCTTCATTTTATCCCCGAACCAGGTTAGGACATTGAATCAACTGTAATTATTATACGGTATTGGACTGAATCCTACTATAATTGGTTCATCAAACCAGGGAGCAAAGAAATGACAGGGACAATCATCAACATAATTACAGTTTTGATTGGTGGGATGGTCGGGATGACCCTCGGTGATAGGAAGCCGGGGCGCATTAAAGAGACCGTAATGGCTGGCTTGGGGTTATTCA
>JARROY010000316.1:0-5583 GCA_037383445.1 Anaerolineales bacterium
CCGCTTCCAGTTCAGCGATCGCCGCAAGCTGGTCGTTCAACTGTCTGCGGATATATTCCGCTTCGTCTTCCTCCATTTCCAAGGCTGCTAACTCCACAATTTTATCAAAAACCTCTCGGGTAATTTCTTCACTCATCTGAATTTCCTCTAACTTAAAATACTGGTGCAAAATACAAGTAAAACAGGATTGGGCACAACTTTAGAGTATACCATTGGTTGATCGATCAGGCGTGAGGTTGTTGCCGTAGAGAGTGTCACAATAGATGGATTTTTAGAAGGAATTGATGATCGCATCCAGGTGGTCAAGCGCGTCAGGTGCAACCCAGCGCGTATCGAGACAATTTGATTCACACTAGGCATGATCTCGATATGGTGGAAACCCACCGCCTACTCGATCATCGGCTTTTGCGTCAAGCAAACCCATACCTTCTAACACTCCCTTATAGCAGGTGTGGTGGTCGAGTGCGGCTGGGGTAATCCGGCGCGTATCAAGACCACCAAGCGGTTCATCTCTTTTCGATCGAGGTTTTCTTATCTCAAGCCGGATGCTTCCCTCATCGCTTGTCTTTCCAATATTTTGGTATACTGCTCTCATATTGAATGTAAGGACTCTAACATGAAAAAAATCCTTCTTCTCCTGGTAATCCTGATGATGCTGGCACTGAGTGCCTGTGGTCCGGACGCTGAACCCACCCCCATTCCAACACCAACCCCAACCACACAGCCCGAAATCAGCCACCTGCTTTTCAGCGAAGTACTGGCAGGCGTATCCGGCAACAACCCTTATGATTTTGTCGAGCTGTACAACCCAACCAGCACCCCAATCGACCTGAAGGGATACGCCCTCTGGTATCTGTTGAATGAAGGTGACGAGGAGCAATTGGTGCATATCTGGGAGAAGAGCGCCTTAGTCCCGCCCTATGGGCATTACCTGCTCGGCCAGGAAGGGCAGGATTTCGGTCTGGTCGTGGATCAGGCTTTCAACCAACCCTTGCTGCCCCAGCGCGGCGGGCTGATCTTACGCGACCCGGATCGAGAAGTTGCCGATTCATTGGGCTGGGGAGAGGCTCCGCAAGTATCTGTCGAGTCGCAGCCAGCCCCAGCGATGGAAAATGGACTTTCGTTGGAGCGTGCCCCTGGCAAGGAGCAGGGCAGCGGACAGGATACCGACGATAATGCCCAGGACTTTGTCCTTAACAGCTCACCATCGCCCCAAAACTCCGGCAGCCCGCTTACCCCGGCCCCGGACGGGCAGATCGTATTCAACGTAGTCGTTCCCAGCACAGCCTCTCCTGGAGAAGACTTTCAATACCAGCTCAATCTCACCAACCAGACGGGAAATTCCCTAGAAAACATTTCGGCAACCATCACCATACCCGAGGAGCTCACCATCCAAAAAGTTGGACAGGGCATACAGCAAGAGGAGCAAACCCTCACCTGGCAAATGGATGCGCTGGACATTTCAGAGAGCGCTGAAACTACGGTTACTGTCACAGCCCCGTGGACCTATACTACCTTTAAGACCCACAGTTATTATGCCCAAGCGGGAAATTGGCCGCTTGCTTCTTTTGGAGCCCCGCTGCTGACCAGCATTGAAGGCGGATCGGTCCCAATCGCCACAGCCCGCACACTGATCGGTCAGGAAGTCGTCATAGATGGGATCGCAACGATGTACACCGGAGGGTATTATGCGGGAAGCGGCGCCAAGTTCTACCTTTCCGACGGCACCGCCGGAGCGCAAGTATATGTTACCGGAGCAGGAACCACCTTACAAGTTGGAATTGGCGACCGGGTGCGAGTGCGCGGCAGGGTCACCGTTTACCGCGAGTCGATCGAGATTGTGCCCTCCAATATTGGTGGGGTTGAAATTTTAGCGCCTAATGAGGATGAAATTGACCCAAAACCTGTCAGCATCCGCCAGGCGGCCAACGATAAAACCACCCTGCCGGGTACTTTGGTGCAGGTAGAAGGAACGCTGGCACGCGTCGAGGAATTCAGTTACAGCTACGAAATCGATATGGTAGATGAAGAGGGCCAACTGCTGACTCTTTATGTAGATAAAGAAACTGGGATGACCGTAGAAACGGTACAATCCGGCGACCGCTACCGTGCCACAGGAATCATTGAGGTTCTAGATGGGAATATCCGTCTTTACCCCCGCGTGCAGGAGGACCTGGTGCGCATCTACCCGGAAACCTTGCGGGTCGCAGCTGAGGCGGAAGTCTCCGTACCGGTTGGTGAGGAATTCCCGATCTCTTTTGAGATTTTCAATTACACCAAACAAACGGTCAATGATCTGCTGGTCACATTCCCAATTCCAGTTACCGCGGTTGAAAATGGCGGGATACAGGCTGCCGGGCAGGTAAGCTGGCAGGTAAGCAGTCTAAAAGGAAATGGGATTTCAACAAAAGTCTCACTTTCAGGCCGTATCTCCTCCGGAACCAGCTATATTGCAATCAAAGATTATACAGTTACCGCTCCAGACTTTGATGTGATCCTTGGCGAGCCGACTTATGCATTTGTCGGGGGCACAGTACCCATTTGGGCCGTCCAGGGCAGCGGTTTCAGTTAAACGTATATTAACCAGTTAATCGAAACACAAGTGCTTGTAACCGCCGTCTTCACTGAACAGAACGGCTTCTGGATCCAGGAGACGACCACCGATACCGACCCATTAACCTCTGCCGGGCTGTTTGTTTATACCGCTGCCCTCGGGATAGATGTCCATCCTGGTGACCAGGTTACCGTGGGCGGTGTGGTGCAGGAAGCCTATCAGCAGACCCAGCTGACACTTGGCGGCATGGCGAACCTCGAAGTCCTCAGCCAAAATAATCCGCTGCCTGCCCCTGTTGACCTCGACCCGCCTGCCGGCACCGATGAATCTCTGGTCTATTATGAAGCTCTGGAAGGGATGATGGTCGATATTAACCAATCAGCCGTAGTGGTTGCCCCTTCTAACCGCTACGGTGAATTCGGGTTCGTGCTGGCCTACCATGGTCGCCAGCGCCTGTATCATGGAGAAGAAAACGGGATCATCATCATGGCAGATGACGGTTCTACCCGGGTGCACGATGATCAATCTACGCTCAGCTATGCATTGGCGGTTGGAGATACGATTACCAATTTAGCCGGTCCGCTGTCTTTTTCGTTCGGCAATTACAAGATCGAGCCCACTACCCTGCCCGAGATCAACGCCAAACCCATCGACCTGCCCCAAATCCCTCCATTAGAAACCGGACAATTCAGTCTGATGACCTGGAATGTGGAGAATCTGTTCGATTTTGTCGATCCCCACCCTTCCAGCCCACCACTGCCCACGGTAGCAGAGTATCGCCAGCAAATTACCAAAGTAGCCCAGACAATCGTTTCCAGCGGCAGCCCAACCGTGGTTGGCTTGCAGGAGGTTGAAAATATTGGCATCCTGGAAGATATCGCTGAACACGAACTGCTTTCCGCCTTCGACTACCAGCCGGTATTGATAGAAGGCACCGACAGCCGCGGCATTGATGTCGGGTATCTTGTGCGCGGCGACCAGGCTGAAATCCTGCTGGAAGAACAATT
Source organism: Anaerolineales bacterium (assembly GCA_037383445.1). Lineage (GTDB taxonomy): Bacteria > Chloroflexota > Anaerolineae > Anaerolineales > UBA11579 > UBA11579. The sequence continues at coordinate 3,562 of JARROY010000316.1, forward strand.
CCCCGCCCCCGAAGGGATTACCAGCCGCCCGCCTCTCCTTGTCAAAGTGCAGGTAAAAAACACCGATGTCACGCTCTATGTGCTCAATAATCACTTCACCAGTATGAGCGGGGGCGAAGCAGCGACTGAACCGCGCCGCAATGCCCAGGCAGCCTGGAATGTCACCGTGATGGGCGATCTGTTAGCTCAGGACCCTGGAGCTTATCTCTCGGTGATTGGGGACCTCAACTCCTTTTTTAACTCACTTCCAATCCAAACCTTACGCGAAGGAGGTCTGGTGCATGCCTTCGACAGACTGCCTGCCGACGAACGCTATACGTATGTTTACGAGGGTGTTTCCCAAACCTTGGATCATATCTTAATGACCCCCTCCTTAGATGCGTTGGTTCAGCAGGTGATTGTCCTGCATGTCAATGCCGACTACCCCATTCCCGCACCAGATGACTTCTCAGCGATGCACAAATCAGATCACGATCCGGTCATTGTGATCTTCTCGCTCCCGTAAACTAACGTGAGATGTGGATAAAATTAACCAGGTGAGAGATTGATCAAATTAACCCCTACCCGCCTGCTTAAGCAGGCACCCTTCCCCAAATGAAAAGGGGAAGGGACGGGGATGGGGTCGATAAATTCGATCTAAATCCAAGAAAATTCCCGATCCAAAACTGAGGTTATGACAGGGTTAGGATATTTCCTGCCCCTGTTTTACCATTCTTGCTTCAAATTCCAGATGAAATTCCGGTGCTTTTTGATCCCCGTTACCGATCACTTTGAAGAAAGCCGTCAAAACATCCGGGTCAAAGAGTATCCCAGAATTCTGCTTGAGTTCAATAATCGCATCTTCATGGCTGAGAGGTTCTTTGTACACCCTTCGATCAGTCATCGCAGAGTACGAATCTACCACTCCTACGATCCTTGCACCAATCGGGATCTCTTCTTCCTTTGCCCCATAGGGATATCCTGATCCGTTATAGCGTTCGTGGCTGTATTCAATGATCGGGGAGATATGCCCCAACTTATTGACCTTGGCAACCAAGTCGGCCCCAATCTTCGGGTGCGTGCGGATGACAGCCCACTCTTCCTCATTCAGCTTGGCAGGTTTCTGCAAGATTGAATCCGGGATGCCAATCTTGCCAATATCATGCAACAGCCCACCCCAATAGACTGCTTCCACCTCCCTTTCAGGTAAGTCCATAACTTTGGCAGTATCTGCCGCCAGAACCGCAATCTGCTCACTGTGATCGCTGGTGTAGGCATCCCGCAGATCGATGGCATTCGCCAGGGCTACCACGGTCTCAACAAAGGTGGTTTCCAGTTCCTCATACAGACGTGCATTTTCAATCGCCACCGCCATCTGGTTCCCAAGCGTAATCAGAGTCAGCTGGTCCTCGGGGGTATAGGGTTGGGTGGATTTCTTCGGTCCCACCGTCAGCATTCCCACCAGCTCACCTTTGGCTTGCAATGGGATATACAGGTTCATGGACAGGGTTTCCAGTGCAATGCGCTCATCGTCCCATAACGCCCGGAAAGCTGGCAGGTTGCTCATCTCATGCTTGGTCAACACCTGGCTTCGTTTTGACAACCAAGCAGTCACAGGGTGATCTTCTCGCAGCTCCTTCGGGGCTAATGGGGTGAGATTGTGACCCGCCAGCAGCCGGAAGATCCCTGTTTGAGTACGTCTAACGAATATTGCCGCATGTTGGATATGAAGCGTACTGGTCACCTCATCCAAAATTAATTTGGTTATTTCCTCAAGATCTAACAGCGACGCAGTGGCTTCGCTCAAACGACGGAGCATCAGGCTTGCGTTATACCGCTCACGATAAAAGATTCTATCGATCCATGTTTGGGTCTGGTTGCGCATGGGAGTCAGCACAATCGCAGTGAGGATGGCGATAATCAGTGAAATTGAAAAGATATTCCCCCCAGAGACGATCCTAAACAGATCCATCGAAAGATAAATGATTAAATAATAGATCGCACCAAAGATGGTCGTGGTAATGGAATACAGCAAACCTAACC
>JARROY010000317.1:0-5137 GCA_037383445.1 Anaerolineales bacterium
TCATCTTCAACTACTGGCGCATCGATCTCCTTGAGTTTCAGGACATCGGGGGAGCCGTATTCGTAGTGTACAATTGCCTTCATATTGACCTCCTAATGAGCGTTGCCGCGGCTTGGGGTACGACTTCGGGATCAGGTATGTCGGTCTTGTTGAGTTCATCTTGAGACATAGTTTCTCTCCTCTGCTCTCTATTCTACTCTAATTCCCTGAGCAGAGTTGTATCACCTATATTGGCACAGGGGGCCTTCACTGGAATGCTCTCTTTCTAGTTTAGCTGATTAAGTTATCTAATGCTTGCTTATCTTTTTCAGATAACGATCCATTACGAGATTTGAGTTCCAGGGAAGGAGTCGCAAATTTGCCCTTCAGGTGCTTGTACATGTTCCTGAACATACTGCCCGTCAGGATCTTGTAAGTGGTGAACAGGGCAACCTTCACGTCCGGCATGCTTGGCAGTTTGTCCGCAAAATCGACCCATATCTGTTCAGGATGCTGCAGGATCACCATCAGCCCGCTAGTCCAGCAGCCGAATAAGACATAGTCAACATTATTCAGCATATCTTCGCTGTAGGCTTGAATGGATGTTACTTGTGTATCCAATCCCTTGGACTTCAAATATTTGCTAATCTCCTCGGCGTATTGCCTTGTGGTACCGGTTTTGCTGTTGACGATAATGGCTGCTTTCTTCATTTTTTTCTCCTGATGATATGCTTATTATTGGTATCTTTATCCTGATTGTTGTATCCAGATTTCTGCTTCAAGAAGGTCTGGTTTATTAGGCAGTTGGTTTGAGTAAAACTTTTCCGCCCGTCATTTGACTTGTATATTCCTGAACGGCTTTCTTTGCATCCTGGAACGGATACCGTACCCGGATTTCGCTTTTGAGATCGGTTCCGATCAGTTTTTGGGAGCGCCGCCAAAGCATAAGGATTTGAAGCAAATTCTTATTGGAATAGAGCCAGGGCCCCAGCCAGAAACCAGTTATGGTCTTGCCTTGAAAGATGATCTGATCGACGTTGGTTTGTGGCGCTTTGTGGGAAAGACAGCTATAAACCGTTACGGTGCTGTTTTCCGGCAGTGCTTTGAGCAGTTGCCCCGTCATCGGTCCAGCAACCGCATCAAAGGCAAGGTGGGCGTCATACTGATGGCAGGCATCATGGAGCTGTCTGTCAAAATCCACATCGCTGCTATTCAAGACGACAGTTGCACCTTGCGCTTTGAGTAGTTCCACCTGTGCATCTCGGCGAACGACGTTGATAACCTGAACCCCCTCACTTCGCCCCAAACGGTTGACCATTTGCCCGAGTGCGCTGGCCGCGGCGGTGAGGACGATGGCTTTGTGCCCGCCATCTTTTGTGATTTCCAGGAAAGCGCTGGCCGTCAGTGGATTGATAACCGACATGGCCCCTTGTTCCAGGCTGACCGATTTATTCAGCGGGAAGACGCCGCCCTGTGTAGAGGCCACCACATATTCAGCCCAAATGCCATCTCTTTCCCCATTACTCAGACAAGCAACCCGCTTTCCGAGGAAATAGCGGCCCATCGCTCCAGGGCCAACGGCGACAACTGTTCCCGAACCTTCTCCGCCGGGAACCACCGGAGGCGGGTTATCGAAACCGTAGTTTCCATCCAGGAAGGCTAGATCCGAGGGATTGATCGGTGAAGCGGCGACTTTGACCAGGACTTCATCTTTTCCCGGTTTGGGGACTGGGCGCTGCTCAACCCGGAGTGCCTCGGCACCGGAATATGAATCTAGAACCACAGCGGTCATCTGATCGGGTATTTGTGTTTGTGTCATTTTCTATCTCCTAAATATTGCTAAGTATTTTTAGGCTTTGGCCAAAGATCTCTTGTGCAAAAGAATATGCATACCAGCCAGCAAAATCAAGCCAATTGTGCTGATGGGGGAAAAATTACATAGGGCCTTGTAACCCAGTAGTGATGTCTTACTTGCTGACGCAAGTGGAATGAGTGTTACGACCGCCAGGCTAAAGTGGACAGCTGTGAAAATAAGATGCGTGGATGATTTTTTGTCGTTCAATTTTTAACTCCTTTTGGAACCAAATTTTCATTCTTCTATTTCAGCTAACAAGTCTTCAGACAATGTTGTAGGGAATTTGGTCATCATCGATGAACCTCAATGATTTTCATGCATTTGAATACAATTTACCGATATAAGTGGATAGCCCAGGGAATAGAGCTGGCGCAGCAAGCCGATCAGCCCGGCTTGATCAAATGTTCCGGTAAGAACCGTGGTTGAGAGACCTGGGGATTCAATTTCAGTGTGAATATCAATTTTCTCAAGCCAATCAGACCAATTCTCACCGAGGTGTCCTGCAATTTTGATCTCGTAGGTAATAGGCTGAGCAAGCGTAAAAATCGATCTGTCACAGTCAACATGTTTTTTCTTATCCATGCAATTATGGTAACGATTCTTTCAAAGATTGTCATAACCCTGTTGAGGTATTCGAAGGGTGATTTGAGGATTACTTGGATTAAAGCAAAAAAGCTCCACGCTTACACTGGAGCTTCCAATAGAGAAGAATTACACTCAGTATGTGTTTTTTGGGGGGAGCCTAGTCCTTATCCAGAAGACCTAGTCCGCGTGCTTTTCCAACTGCTTGCATCTGGTTATTTACCCCAAGTTTGCCATAAATATTGCGCGCATGGGTTTTTACGGTGTTCAGGGAGATAACCAATCGGGAAGCAATCTCTGGCCGCGAGATGCCATCGGCGATGAGTTGCAGCACTTCCAATTCTCTTTCACTCAGCGGTTCGATCCATTCTGAATCGGAAACAATCGGCTGGCTCATTACCTCCTTTTCCGGTTCAACATTGGGGAACGCTGCCAATAATTTCTGAACATATTCCGGTGATATTTTTCTGGAAAGGGCCTCATATAGCAATCTGGCCATTGGGGGTCCCTCATCAACAAAGATGCGGAAAAAACCTTCAGGTTCTGCCATCTTCAAGGCTGCTTGTAATTTTTTCAGCGCTACCTCAGCATTACCCTCCTCAAATTTAATTATTGATAAGAGGATCAAACTCTCAAGTTCAGCGCGTTTATTTCCAGTTTCCTGGTTTATGTGTAGTATTCGTTCTGCCAATGAGAAAGCTTCCCCGAATTTATTTTGGGCTATCAGCAAGCGAATCAGGGAAAAGTACTCATTTTCTCGGTGAAATAAATAATCACCATTAGTCGTAATGTCGTTGGATTGTGCCCAGTGTTCAGCCGATTCGAGGTTGCCCAATGCTATTTCGAATTTTGCCTTATTAGCCTCTGCATACTTTCTTCCCCATAGCGAAAAGTCACCAAAAATATCGATCGCTCCCTGATAGGATTCTCTCGCTTCATCATGCTTTCCCAAAGTCCAATAAATGTTTGCAAGGTCAAGGCACCAATCTTTACATAGGGAAACCCCTTTTTTAATAATTTGTTCTGCCTCAGATAATTCATCCCGCTGTTGTAAAATTCTGCCTAACAAAACATAAATAAACCCACAATAAGGCATGTCAGGGCGGCCGATATGCTGTTCAGTAATTTCCAATGCTTTTTCAAGAACATCTTTAGCTTGATTAAGTTTTCCCATCTGCCACAAGAGATCGCCAAGGTTTTGGCTGATCTGGACTGCAATTCTACCCTTCAATTGCTGAGCAATTGGCAAAATTTCATTATAGGTGCGAAAGGCTTCCTGAAGCTGACCTTGATATCGGTAAGCAACCCCTAAGTATATTCCAGTTTGGGTGCGAAATAATGCTGTGTTTTCGGGTAATTCTTCTAGCGCTTTCTGGGCACACTTTATTGTCTGGGCATGCTGGCCCTTCAAGAATGCCAGATATGCCCGATTGGAATAGATCAACCCATTAATGGTTTCTAGGTCGCGCTGATCATCTCTGTAACTCTGAATTTCAAGAGCGTTTTCTGCATCGAGCAAGCGAGATTCGGCTATTTCAATTTGACCTGAATACAACATTACCCAAGCTTGCAGAACACAGAGAAATGGACGCCTTATGATCACTTTGTCTGGCAGAGAGGAGATCCACCTAACCACAGTTGAGTGCTCACCCAATTCCATAAAATCAATGCCGACAGATTCAATCAGTTTACCGGCTTTTTCATAATCCTTCACTGCCAGAGAATGCTTGATAGCCTCTCGATGCATCCCGTGTCGATCAAACCATTCACTTGCCCTGATATGCAGATCGGGCAGGTTATCTAATTGCGTTTGTCTCAGACGCTGGCGCAGTAAATCGGCGAAGAGATGATGGTAACGATACCACTGCCGCTCACTATCCAATCGGATAATAAATAAGTTGCTGTGTTCCAACATTTCCAGTGTAGCCTGTCCATTTTCCTCGCTGGTGATGGCGTCACAAAGTGGTCCAGTCAGTTGATCAAGAATTGATGTTTGCAGCAAAAACTCACGTATATGGTCTGGTTGGTGCTTTAGAACATCTTCTACCAGATAATCGATCACGAAGTGGTGGCTACCGGTGAAGGATTGTATAAAATTGCTGATATCAGTCCGCCCCTGCATAGAAATCGCAGCTAATTGCAATCCTGCAACCCAACCTTCAGTTCGTTTTTCCAGAACGGTGATATCCTGTGTCGATAGTCCCAACCCCATGATTTGATTCAAGAACTCGTCAGTTTCTGCAGTTGAAAAACTTAAATGAACGGCGCGGAATTCGTTCAACTGGCCACGGGTTCGCAAACGTGGAATCTGGAGCGGTGGATCTTCGCGAGTTGTGATCACTAAATGCAACTGTGGGGGCAGATTTTCAAGTAGGAAAATCAGAGCATCATGGACAGATTGATTTTCAATGAGATGATAATCATCGATGACCAGGACGATCTTGTTCGTTATCAATGCAATCTCATTAATGACAGCGGTCAAAATCGTCTGCGCTGGTGGCGGCTGTGAGGCTTGAGCCATCTGTAATGCACCTACTCCAATTTCCGTTTCTAGACCAGGGATGCGATTTAGCGCGGTGATCAAATAGGTCAGGAAGCGTACTGGGTCATTGTCATCTTCATCCAGAGATAACCAGCCTATCAAAAAAGGCGACTCTCCGTCGCCTTCTTGAGTATATAGCCAATTTGTTACCACGGTTGTTTTGCCAAACCCTGCTGGGG
>JARROY010000318.1:0-6983 GCA_037383445.1 Anaerolineales bacterium
AGTGCAGCCGAGATGGCGGCTGAGGACATAAAGCCTCTGAAAATAGCACTCATGGCGGCTTCGGCATTACCTTCTTTTTCACCTTTGACAACATAGGTGCCGATAATGGATGAAAGCACACCAATACCGCGCACGATGAGGGGGTATATGAGCCATTCGATATGACCGGTAATATTATAGAGTGCCACACCCAGGATCAGACCAGAAACAATCGTGACCTCGTAGGATTCGAAGATATCGGCAGCCATACCTGCGCAGTCGCCGACGTTGTCTCCAACTAAATCTGCGACAACCGCCGGGTTGCGGGGATCATCCTCAGGAATGCCTGCTTCTACTTTACCAACCAGGTCTGCACCAACATCAGCCGCTTTGGTGTAAATACCACCGCCAACACGCATAAAAAGGGCAAGCAGCGTACCACCGAACCCAAAACCTAACAGGGCGTCGGGAGCTGCAATCCCAAAAATGATGAAGATGATCGTTCCGCCAAAGAGGCCAAGACCATCGGTGAGCATACCAGTGATTGTGCCAGCCCGATAGGCGATGCGCAGTGAGTCACCAAAGCTGAAGCGAGCGGCAGATGCCACACGTACATTGCCTTGGACGGCCATGCGCATTCCAATTTGTCCGACTGTCAGAGAGAATAAAGACCCCATGATAAAACCGACGGCACGTCCGAGACCAATGTAAACACTTACAGTGCTTGCACTGACATTGCTAAAACGTTCGAGTGCTTCGGGGGTTGGGGGAACAATAGCGACGGAAAAATACATCGCAATCGTGAGCAATACGATCAACGGTAAGATCGAGCGCAACTGGCGGCGCAGGTAGGCGTCAGCCCCATCTCTAATAGCGCCCCAGACGGCTTGCATCTTTTCGGTTCCTTTATCTTCGCCCAGAATTTGGTTGCGCAAAAAGATTGCGTAAGCCAGACCCAGGATGGCGATACCAAGAACACTCCAAATGGCAATTTGCTCAAAAGGGGTTAGACCAAGCTGTTGCATATCGTTTCTCCTCGATATATAGAATTTTTAGTTTTCACTTAGGGAAATGAAAAACTGTACTGAAAATCGATTACCCTTCAGTACACGAATCCACCAGGACCATGGGGTTTTCATTTGTGAAAACAGGTGACAAACATTGTAAGGTCGGGTTTAGATTGTGTCAAGCAATAACTGAAACCAGGTCTGTAAGTTGAGTTTCAATCACTGGAACAGGAACTGTGTTGAGCAGATCGTGAATGATCTTATTTGCGGCTTTAGGCTCTAGCCAAAAGTCCGGTTTTAGGATCAGGCGATGGACAAGGGTTGGGACAGCAAATTTTTTCACATCATCCGGGAGGACATGGTCGCGCCCCTGCATAGCAGCCCAGGCTCGGGTGAGTTTGAGTAAGGCAAGTGATCCGCGCGGGCTTGCACCAATGGCAACCTCTTGATGGTTACGAGTTTCTTGTACTAGGCTGACTATGTACTTCTCGATATCTGGGGCAACGTAAACACGCTCGATAATTTTGCTGATTTCAATTAGATTTTCTGCATTTGTGATTTGTTCAAGTTTAATCTCGTCTTCCTGCCGCACATGCCGCCGGTCGATAATTTCAATTTCCTCAGTCCGGGTAGGGTAGCCAATTTCAACCCTGGCGATGAAACGATCTAACTGTGCTTCGGGAAGCGGAAATGTGCCTTCATATTCAATTGGGTTCTGAGTCCCAATCACGACGAATGGATTTGGCAGAAAAGCAGTTTCCCCTTCCAGAGTGACTTGTCCTTCCTGCATGGCTTCCAGGAGGGCAGATTGGGTTTTTGGAGAGGCACGATTGATTTCATCAGCCAAGATGATATTGGCAAAGATCGGTCCGCGGCGGAGGATGAACTTGCTTTTTGAGCGGTCGTAGATATACCCCCCTGTGATGTCCGTGGGCAGCAGGTCGGGGGTAAACTGAATGCGCTTAAATTCCAAGCCAAGAGCCGTTGCAAGGCTTTTCGCAATCAGGGTTTTACCTAATCCAGGCAAATCCTCAATCAGGATATGGCCTTCGGAGTAGATTGCAGCTAGGATAACTTCTAAAGGTCTGCGTTTTCCAACGACAGCTTTTTCGACTTCATCGAGAATCGTGGTACTTAGGTTAGAAACTTGTGTGAGTTCACTTTTGTTTATGGCCAAAATCCTACCTCCGTCTGGTTGTGTAGAAAGACTTGGTTGCAGTAATTATACGAAATATTGGCTCTAAATCATAGATGTATCATCCTAATTGCCTGATTGAGCCGCGCTCCTATGTGTTGGGAGAACCTTGTTGTATTGTACTATTCATAGGATTTGGTCGAATCGAAGTTTCAATTTGATTCAACAGCTGTGTATGACAGCTACTTTGATTATAAAGAGTAATTTGCTGATCGTACGCTTCTCTAATATTTCATTAAGGTGATAGGAAATATCAGAATGATATACTGACTTCATGGAAGCGGATGATTCTCAATCACGCGAACTGAAATTGAATAATAAACCACTGCTCGTTTTTATAGGGTTTCTTATCTTTCAGGAGATTGTGGCACCGCATAAGGTTTGGGGGATCTTATTAATCGGATTGGGGGGTGCACTGATACTGAGTTATATCTGGGCACGTTCATTAATATGGCTTTCTGTCATAGATCGTTCTGATTTTCCAAGATACCAAGTGAATATTGCTCGTTTTATCCGGAGCCAATCGGTCCGCAGATGGCTGAAAGGCAGTGTGTGCTATACCCGAGGCTATTACGTTTTAGGTCCCACCGAACTGGAAACAGGAGACCCGTTTGGATTTTTCAGTGTAAAGCTGGAATACGGTAAAACCCAAACGATGCTGGTGGTTCCGCCGATTATTCCTCTCCCATCCATCGAAATTGCTACCGGAGACCGGATTGCAGAGAGTGGGACTAAAGTTGCAGCACCTAGAAGGACGGTAACGGCATCTGGCGTGCGGGAATATGTCGCTGGTGATAGCTTGTTTTCTATTCATTGGCTGACTTCTGCTCGGTGGGATGATTTGTATGTGCGCCTCTTTGACAGGATGCCGAACAGCGATTGGTGGGTGTTTGTAGATATGGACAAAAACGTTCAACTGGGAGAAGGAGCAGAGGCGACGGAGGAGTATTCCATTATTCTAGCAGCTTCGATTGCTGATAGGGGGTTGCGGGATGGCCGAGCAGTTGGATTGGTGGCTTTTGGCAGCAAAGATATCTGGCTACCTCCGAAAACTGGAAGCGGCCAACGATGGGAAATTTTACGTTCTTTGGCGGCTGTGAATCGCGGGGACAGACCTCTTTTTTCTGTGTTAGCGCAAACCCAGCGTTTTCTACGAAGAAGTACGAGTGCGATTATCATCACACCGTCGGTTGATCAAGATTGGTTAAACGCGTTGATGAGCTTGATGCACCGTGACATCCGAGTAACGGTCCTGTTGTTGGACCCCGTATTTTTTTGGGGTTCGGTTTCCTCTCAACCTGTTTTAGCAAAATTGTCGGCATGGGGAATTAATCATTACCGCATCACACCAGCCATCTACCAACAGCCGATAGTTAGGGATTATTTTATTTGGAAAAAATCCCAACATGGGACTTCTTCGCCTTCTTCATTCACTGCCAGTGATCTGGATTGGAGCAAGCTTTAATCATGCGCATCCACGATGGCAGGGAGGACCACGAAATACCCCTGAATCGCACCCGGTTTCAATGGCAAAAATTGGCCACTTTTTTGAGTGGGGTAATCTTGTCTTCCATGATGGCTGGGCGTTTGTGGGATGATTGGCAGGATTTTTGGCGTCATCTTTTTGGGTGGTTTGGATCGCTGGTTCAGACACTGGTTAAAATGCTCCAAGGGCAATTTGCCTTCCCTTCGTTTGGCACTCTCTTCATATTAATAAATGATTTCACGGGAAGTGTTTTTATCATGCTTCGACGTTTTGTTTTATGGTTTGTTCGATTTCCGAGGTTGAATGAAGATCTGATTGCAATTTTGATGGTTTGGTCTCTATTGATGTGGGTAGCGACAATATGGGCGGCTTGGAATTTATGGCGAAGGAGGCGTCCATTAGAGGCTGTGGTACCTGCATTCGTCATGCTGGCGGGTGTTCGTTCTTATTCAAATGAGTCATCGATACCAATTTTGATAATGCTGGGGGCTTCGATTGCCCTGATGATTCTTTTTGCTCAAGTGGATCGGGAGAGGGACTGGGAATCCCGTGGAATTGGGTTTTCTGGGCTGATCCGAAAGAATTCTGCCCAAACCGCGGTAATGCTTTCTGCTCTCCTGGTATTTATTTCGGGGGGGATTACAACGATTGATCTCGATAAGATGAAGGAGAGGTGGGAAGAATTAACCCATAGGCAACTGAATTCAAGGGTAAGTGATTCGGGAGTTCCGAGCAGTTTGGGTATTGATCGTGATACCAACCGGGATGCCTTGGTAGAGCTGTTTGATCAATTTAGTAAAGGTGGATTGCCTTCCAGTCACCTGGTTGGCACCGGTCCTGAATTGTCTGAAGAAGTGATTATGGTGGTTAAAATTGATGAAATTGACCCGGATACCGGGGACTCGCTTAATCTAGATCCAACCATCCAAACCTATTACTTCCGTTCTTTGGCTTATGATCAATATAACTCGGATGGTTGGTCCGCGACCCCAGGCAGGATTTATATATACCGGAAAGGGCAGGAGGCTGTTTCCACATATACAGGCCATCAGAAACTGATTAAGCAGGATGTTCGGTTTGAGAATCGGGAGAGTACTCTTAATAAGGTATATGTTGTGGGGGACCTTGCAGTTGTGGACCGATTGTACGATATCTACTGGCGGGAAGGTGAGAGTCTGGCGGATTTCACCGACATGTTTGGGGCGACAATTGATGGGTGGAGTTATGAGGCTTATTCGATTGTGCCTGTTTTCTCTGAAACAGATTTAAGGGAGGCATCCTCAGATTATCCGGATTGGATTCTTGACCGATATTTACAGCTGCCTGAAACTGTTCCAGATAGAGTGATTAATCTCGCACATGATCTGACATCTGTCCAACTGTCCGCGTATGATAAAGCAGTGGTCATTGAGCAATATCTCAGGTCATTTTCGTATACCTTGGACCTGCCTACAAAAACAACGAATCGTGATTTGGTAGATACCTTTTTGTTTGAACTCCACCGCGGTTATTGTGATTATTTTGCCAGTGCGATGGTGGTCTTAGCTCGGGCTGCGGGTATTCCAGCACGTTTGGCTGTTGGTTATTTAAGCGGGACATACGATCTGGAAAATGATTCTTATGTGATTACAGCCGATCAGGCGCATTCCTGGGTGGAGGTATATTTTCCGGAGTATGGCTGGGTCACCTTTGAACCGACTGCTGGAAGAACACCTTTAAGCAGAGAAACGGAAGAGGTTAACTACTCCGAATTTTATGAGCGCCAGATTGTTTTTGGCAAGGAGAAGGTAGGGCTTTCTTGGATTGAGATTTTAGGTTGGGGCGTTTTAGGTATAGTTGGTTTTATGATTTTATCGCTCATAGTTTGGCTACGGCTGGATGTAATTATTTTGAGGCGGCATTCTATCAATATGACCTTAGCAAAATTATACGGGCGACTGCAATTTTTTGGACGGTTGTTAGGCATTGAACGCGGTATTGCCCAAACCCCCTTGGAATTTTCTGCTGAAATGTCCGGAAGAATAGAGGCATTAAGAGCCGCACACCGACCGCTTGGTTATTTGGATAGGAGTGGTAAAACCCTTGAGAGTTTGGTGATGTTGGCAAATCAAGCCGCTTATCGGGCAGAAGCTGCAGATATTTTTGATAGAGCGAAAGCAGTTAATCAATGGGTAATCCTTCGCCGACAGCTTGGTCTAGCAATCTTTTGGAAATGGCTAATGGGATTAATTCCAGAGATTAAATTAGGGCGGCAGAAAGCATAAGTCCAAGAAAAACCTTGCATATAAGGATGATAATTAAGCTGTATCGGTAATAAAAGATTGGGGTAGGTGCTTAAAATTTGGGGATATAAAAAGCTATGTCGAAATGGCTATATGTGGTGGTTCTCAAATTGTAATTATTCTACATGTGGTCTTTGTCGTCTTCAAATGGATTTTTGATCGGTTCGGATGATGTAAATGTTGACGAGAAAGGTTTTAATGATAATATATTTCACAAAGAGAGTATTACGGTCTCTCAAATTTGTATTCATTTTTATTCATAGGATGAGGAAGAATCACCTCGAAAGAGATACCTAATCGATCTTAATATTTCCTGTAACTTGAAGTAATAAAATTGTTGCTTACTGGATGAGCAAAAACATATGTCTAAAAAACTTTTGGTAGCGTTAAGCTCGATGGTTGTTTTAAACCTTCTTTTGGTAGGGTGCGGGGGGACTCAACCCACGGTGACTGAACCCCCAGCAACAGCAGCACCAACACCCGAAGAACTATCAACTGAAGTGCCGGATGAAGTAAAACCAACCACAGAATTACCCACACAAGAACCAACTTTAGAACCAACCGAAAAACCTATATTGCAAACTACTCGTGTGGGTGGTTGGTTGGATACGATTACGATGTCGGTTGTCAACGCTGGTTCCGCAGTTTCACAAATTAAAGAAGGGGCGATTGATATCTATGCATCCGGTCTTGCAACTGCATCCGATGCGGCCGCAATTTCCGTAGCTAATTTGGATCATTCGAATGAATTTGGACTCTATTACGAGATCACTTTCAACCCGGTGGGACCAACTACAGAAGACGGCAAACTCAATCCGTTCTATTCAGCAAAGATTCGTGAGGCAATGAACTGGCTCATTGACCGTGATTACATCAATCAGGAAATCTATGGTGGCATTGCTACTCCAATGTTTGTTCCAATTTTACCCACAACTTTGGATTACTCTCGAAATATTGAAGTGATCAAACAGTTGGAGGGGAAATATGCTTACAATCTAGAAAAGGCCAATCAGGTCATCACTGCCGAGATGAAA
>JARROY010000319.1:0-3389 GCA_037383445.1 Anaerolineales bacterium
GACCGGTTTTCCAGCCAAGTGCTTCCCCAACTGCCCAAGCTGCGGGCGCAGATTATTCATAATGACTTTACTCCCGACAACATGCTGGTTGCGGAGGATGATCCAAGGCGTGTGGTAGGGATCCTCGATTTTGGGGATATGGTGCATTCACTTCTGGTTTCCGATTTGGCGATCACAATTGCCTCAACCGTCCGTAGCCAGATTGACCCGGTGGAAGCAGCAGTCGAAATTGTTGCCGCGTACCACGAAATCATCCCGCTTGAACCCGATGAGATCAATCTGATCTTTGACCTGGTCGCTGCCCGCCTGACCTCACTGGTTGTCATCGCGGCCTGGAGGACGGTTCTGCATCCCGAGAATGAAGCCTATATCACAGGGGGGGCGAAATATGATTGGGAAACCCTCAAACAATGGTATACCAGAGACCCGGAGGAGGTTACTAAATTATTCTTCCGGGCATGCGGCATATGGGAGCAAGAGCAGGAGGTGGAGGAACCCAGCCAGTCCGGTGGTGACAGCTATCAGGCGCGGCTGGCACGCCGCACCCGTCTGCTGGGGCCGTGTTACTACCTGTTTTATCAGCGTCCGCTGACTATCGTTCGTGGCCAGGGGGTTTGGCTGTATGACGAGGAAGGCAGACGCTACCTGGATGTGTATAACAATGTGCCGCATGTCGGGCACTGCCACCCGCACGTGTTGCACGCCATCAACGAGCAAGGGCGGCGCCTGAATACCAGTTCCCGGTATATCCACGGCTACATCCTGGATTTGGCGGAAGAGATCACTGCCCGTATGCCGGAGTCTTTGAGCGTATGCATGTTCGTCTGCACCGGTACGGAAGCCAATGAACTGGCATGGCGGATGGCCAAACTGGTGTCGGGCAATCGTGGTGCTCTGATCACGCACCATTCCTACCATGGGAACAGTGATGCGATTATCAACTTCAGCCCGGAATCTATGCCCGCAGAAAAATTGCCAGCCCATGTCCAGATGCTGGACGCCCCGACTTCCAATTCCACTTTCCTTCAGCCGGATTCCGGGATTGGTGCATCTATTCAGGGCCTGGCCGCGAGAGGATATTCGCCGGCCATGCTGATCCTCGATTCCGGCTTTACCAGTGATGGGATTTACACCGCGCCGCAGGGCTATCTGTCCATGCTGTATGACAAAGCCCGCGCCGCTGGCGCTTTGTGTGTCGCCGATGAAGTTCAGGCTGGTTTTGGACGTCTTGGGGGGAATTTTTGGGGATTTGAGTATGGTGCGGTTGAACCTGACATCGTCACGATGGGGAAATCGATGGGCAATGGACATCCAATCGCTGCCGTGGTGACCCGCCCTGAAATTGCCGAAGCCCTGGCGAAAGATACCGGCTACTTCAATACCTATGGTGGGAACCCGGTTTCCTGTGCGGCCGCTTTGGCGGTGTTGCATGTGATCGAGAAAGAAGACTTGCAGTCTAACGCGCGGCAGGTTGGCGGTTATATCACTGGTCGCCTGCAGGAACTGCGCCAGGAGTTTCCTGTGCTCGGCGCTCCGCATGGCGCAGGACTGCTGCAAGGTGTGGATATTACCCGGGCGGATGGTTCACCGGACGCCGCGCTGGCCGCCAGGATTATGAACCATATGCGAGAGCATGGTGTGCTGATCGGGACCACCGGTAAACACAGCAATACCCTGAAGATCCGCCCGCCGCTTGTCTTCCAGAAGGAGCACGCCGAGATTTTTCTAACAGCTCTGAAAAACGCCCTCGAAGCTCTTTAATAGTTGCTTGAACCGAGCCGCGGTGGGTTATTCATATCCCCATTATCGATCATCTGCCAGATGTGAATCTGATGGCAATACTTTGAGTGAGAAGTTTGTTTTGCTAACGGTCAGGTGATCTCCCGTTATCGGCTTCCCTAGATATTTGGGAAGGAAAGAGGACTATAATGCTAGTTGTTAAAAACTAACGGGAAAGAGAAAGACCTTGAAACAGCAAAACCAAGAAAGCAAAATAAAAAAACTTCCTCGCAATATTTGGGCTGTCAGCCTCACAAGTTTCCTGATGGATATTTCCAGTGAGATGGTGATCAACATCTTACCGCTGTTTTTAAATAATGTGCTCGGGGTAAGGACTGCAACCATCGGACTGATCGAAGGGCTGGCTGAATCTATGGCCAGTTTGCTCAAACTGATTTCAGGATGGTTTTCCGATAAACTTGGCGGCAGAAAATGGATCGCCGTAGCAGGATACGGGATATCGGCAGTGGTCAAACCGTTGTTTTATTTCGCCAATAGCTGGGCCAAAGCCGCTGGGGTGCGCTGGGCAGACCGGGTAGGGAAGGGAATCCGTACCGCACCGCGTGATGCATTGGTCGCAGATTCGGTTGAGGAAAACCAGCGCGGATTGGCGTTTGGCCTGCACCGGGCGGCCGATACTGGCGGGGCAGTGGTCGGTCTGCTGATCGCGCTGGGTGTGGTCTGGCTTTCCCAAGCAAATCAAGTCGAATTGGGTATGAAGGGATTTCAAACAGTTGTGCTGGTCAGCGTGATTCCGGCTCTACTGGCGGTGGTTTCATTGGCGGCATTGGCGAGGGATGTTCCTGCCTCGAAGCAGCAGCCGCTACCTCGCTTTGCCTTTCGCAGTTTAGGGAAGCCTTTTATTGCATTTATCCTGATCGTGGGGCTGTTTGAATTAGGCAATTCATCGGATGCGTTCCTGGTATTGCGAGCCCAGGAAAGGGGCGTCAGCGTGATTGGGGTGTTGGGGATGCTGGTAGTATTCAATCTTGTCTATGCACTGGTCTCTACACCTGCTGGATCGCTCTCAGATCGAATTGGACGTAAACGGCTGGTCGTGGCTGGACGGTTTTTTTATGGGTTTATCTATTTGGGGTTTGGCCTGGCAAATACCCAACTGCATATCTGGGTTTTATATGCTATGTATGGGCTGTATTATGGCCTGACATACGGCACATCCAAAGCCCTGGTGGCCGATCTGGTACCAGCCAACTTAAGAGGAACAGCCTATGGAACTTACAACGCCGTGCTCGGTGTGCTGGATTTCCCCGCCTCACTGATCGCTGGCGTGCTCTGGCAAGGTGTGGGCAGTTGGGGTGGATTGGGCCCGCAGGCGCCTTTCGTTTTTAGTGCTGCGGTGGTTATTTTGGCGGCAGGATGCCTGGCACTATGGCAGCCAGGGACGGCTGTTATGGATAATGGTACCCACTGATACATCTCTGATCAGGGTGGATTCAGCCGCTTCCTCCCAACATTTTCGCCATATTGATTTTCTCCTTTCAGCTCTCTATAATGAAGATAACGCTTTTGATGGTTCCCAAGAGCATATAAAGGATAAGCTATGAAGAGAGTACAGGTAACTTTTGCACCCGTATTATTATTGTCGGCAC
>JARROY010000320.1:0-3387 GCA_037383445.1 Anaerolineales bacterium
CGAGAGCAGAAACTGTCCAGTGTGCGAGAATGACATCCCTGAGGACGCCAGATTCTTATGCCCCCATTGTCATTTTGAGCTGAAATGGCTGGATGATGAAGAAGCGATTGAACGAGCAAAACAATCGTTCGCTGAAAAATTATACGAACCTGAAGAAAACCCACCGCAGGAACTTAACACAACCTCCTTCCTTTACCATCTTCTTGTCGGTTTTCTAGGCGGCAGTCTGCCCTGGATTGCACCTGGTGTCTATGAATATTTTGAGTATGGTGAACGGAGTTTGCAATGGATTTTTTGGTCCTATAGAGGTTGTGGGATACCGATTGGGTTGGTGACTGGATTGGTGGTCGGATTTTTCATGTATCGGGTGGAGAAGAAAAATAGAAAACCTCACCAAAGACCATTTGTTTTTTTGTTCTGGTCCTTCATTATTAGTGTTTTCTTGTCTTCTCCGATCTTGTATGTGTATTGGATGCTCGATGCTTTCTAATCTTGTGAGGATATAGTGTAGAGAAAGGAAAGGAATCCGCCCAAAGTGGGTGGCCATCCAACTAATCCCACTGAATTGAAATTCGTTTATCTTGGGGGAATGAAAAGACTTTTCCGATTAACACTTTTTGGCAGTTAATTTCTGCTACGCTAGTAGTGAGGAGGAATTAATGAATACCGGTTCTAAGAATCTTACAGGGACTCAACTCATCCGCTCGCTATTATTGTTCTTTGGTTCTTTCATGTTCGCCTTTATATTAAACTCTTATATTATCCATGAAGCTGGTCATGCATTTGGGGGAATGCTTTTTGGCTGCAAAATTAAGAGTCTCATTATCAATCCATTCGGAACAGGAAGTTGGGATTCCCAATGCCCCTTTATGACCCTGAAAGGTAAAGTTGTTCAAGGAATGGGTGGACCAATATTTGGTTTGCCGATTTCTATTGCTATTACATTACTATTGTGGCGAAAAAGGAGACCGGTGTTGTTACCCCTGTTGATGTCAGCACCGGTGGTTTGTATTGCAAACTTCTTAGGCGTCCTTGATTCTATGCTCAATTATCCCGGTCATATTTTTGATTATGGCTGGATGCTTTTAATTGGGGTTACACCGTTCTTTGTTAGGGTAATCGGCATCATTTCCCTGGTCATTGGAATTATTCTGATGAATTTGCTGCTTCCTTTGGCAGGAATAGAAATAACCGAACCATTTTGGAAGGTGTTGCTCTTGAATCTCTCGACCTGGCCTCTTTACCTTCTAATCCGGCTTTTCTATCAGGTCTCAGAAGGGGTAGACAGCGCAGGCCCTATGAGCTTCTTCATCCTGGGAGGCATCCTTGCAATATTCACAGCACTTCCCTTCAGACCAATTTTAAAATTTGCATCCAGGTTTACCAAAACAGAACCAGTAATACCCTCAACTCGTGTAGCCTGGCTCGTGTTTGGATTGGGGATGGGCTTGACAGTTGGACTTACCCTTTTGAACCCTTTTTGAGGGGGAAAGTAAAACCCTCACCGATTGGCGCTTTTTGGCAGTCTTGAGGGTGGTATTGGCAGTTCCTTTTCGCTAGGATAAAAACAACAAAAAATATCTAGCTGTGAGAGAGATTCCATCAGGGAGAAAAGGAGTGTACCATGTTCAACCACCTTCAAAAAATACCCAATCGGATTACGGCCATTCGATTATTGGCTCTGCCAGTCCTGTGGATATTGGCATTGACTGGCGCTCGAACCTACCTGGCAATCGGTTTACTTCTCAGCGCCATCACGGATGTGATCGACGGCCCCATCGCGAGGAAATACAATCAGACCTCAGATTTTGGGAGCAAATTTGATTCCCTGGCAGACCAGTTCATTCAAATCTCCGCTGTTTTTTGGGTTCTTATCCTGATGCCGGAAGTCTATACGGACAATTTATGGATCACCATAGCCGCTGTGGGAACCTATTTAGCATCCTTAACGGTTGGGTTGATCAAGTTCAGGAGATTGGCCAATCTGCATTTGTATTTGACAAAACTTGGCGGGATATTTTTATATACCTTTGTGATCCACGCATTTTTGTTTGGCCAATACAACCGGGGGCTGTATTTAGTGGCGGTGTTGTTCCTGCTGCTGTCCCACGCTGAGTGCCTGATTCTTCAGCTGACGTCATCTGAAGTCAATGCTCATTCAGGGTCAATTCTTTTCAGGTATCTTGAACGCGATCATCCCCTGCGCTACTGGCTCTCACGTTTGCCGTAAGCTGAAAACGATTTACTTAACCCAAATTGCTGCCTTATGGCAAAATAATATTTTGGTTCGAATAATTGACCCCCTCCAGACGGCGTTGTCGACATCCTCCCCTTGAAAGGGGGAGGAAAAAGGCTCAACATATACTTAATGATTCAACAGGTGGGGGTTAGTATAAAAAGTCTAAAAAGACGCTTTATTATCTGTTGAGTGACAACCCAGGTAAATAATTTAAGAAATGTCTCGCTGATCTTTGGTTACTTCCTCACTGCAACTTTTTCTGTAAGTCTTCTGGGAGTTTTCTGCTGCCTTCTCGAAATGAAAGCCCGGACATTTCACCCTTGTGCTTTTTTAGAAAGTCAAAAGCAGTATTCGGGTCCTTTTGAGAGATTTCTCTGATCGTCCAACCGATCGCTTTCCGAATGAAGAACCTGGCGCGTTTTCTGTCTTGTGAGTCTTCGTACTTTTCGTCAATCCAACTTTCATCAAACTGTGATCTTGCTAGGTCAAAAAAGAGATTTTTGTCTCCTCCATTATTCGCTCTAAATGGAAGGATTTGTGCCAGCAGCGCTGATCTTCTGACCCAGAAATCGTCGTCTTTGATCCACTTTTTGAGATAGCCGTATGCTTTTTTAGGATCTTTTTCGATCATTACAGGCATGATCGGAATGATTAAACTGTCCAGGAATGCCCAGCCCTTCGATTCTCTCATCAGCTGTTCAATTAACGGCATGTCTTCTAAGGTCAGTTTATCCATATGGAGGTTGAGGATTGAGAGGGCTAAACTTCTTTCCTCGTGTGACGGTTTGTCCCAGAAAAATTTCACCAGCTTCAACATATTCTCTTTGTTTAAAGAGGATAGTTCTTTTTTGTGCTTTTTGACAAACTTTCTGATCTCCCACACGGAGACGCCGTAATGCTCAAGCTCAGAGTATAAATACGCTTTTTCCTTTTCCGCCCGTTGTTTGTCAGCGTGTTCTGCCAAAAATATTTTGTATTCTTCAACTAAAGTATTCATGACTTCATTATACAAAAAAGACTGAATCTCCCCAATCTTGGACTGTAGAACCTGGCATTGAAATCGATTAACTGAATGTAAGAGTAGTTACATGCAGTTAATGTATATTGATGTTTCATTCAAAAACGTTCTCCGGATGATTACAGGGTAA
>JARROY010000321.1:0-708 GCA_037383445.1 Anaerolineales bacterium
GCAATCCTTCTCGCTCGCTGCCGATAAGGTCAAATTCTTTCCAAATTTTACCCCAGCCCATACCACCATCTTTGCGCATCAGCAGAACATCATACGGATCTAAATCTGAATTGAGGAAATGGGTGGTGAAGGCTAACATGATCTGACCAAAGCTGTGCCCTTCGCAGAACCACCCATTGATCGTATCTGCATCAATTTCAGAGGCAAATTCACCGTCCACAACATATTTTTCGTAAATCTTGTCCACCAACGGGTGGTTGGTTTCTTTGGCGCCGGTGCAGAAAGCATTTTGGAAGGCTTCTTCACCTTCCTCATCTTCCTCCGACTCTTTACCAGAGCCGATTTGCTTGACCCATTCGGCCTGGTATTCTTCTTCGGAGAGCCATTCCCCTTTTACCAGTACGGTCATTCCTTCAGCGAGGTCAGGGTAGAATTCCGCCGGTGCAAAAACGGTGACTTCACCATATTTTGACTCTAAAGTGAATGAAAATTCATCTTCGACTACGTCATTAATCAGACCGACTGTTCCTTTGAGGGCTCCCTTTGTTCCCCCCATGACAATACTGGCTGGCAGCAGGATAATCAAAGCTGCCACCACCATGATTAAACTAATCTTCCAGGTTTTATTCATTATTCCTCCAACCAGGTTGGAACAACCCATAGTAGGGTGATGCTTAATTAATATAACGAGATGAGCCTGAAAATATT
>JARROY010000321.1:755-5404 GCA_037383445.1 Anaerolineales bacterium
GATTTCTTCCCAGGTTTGCCCGTGCTCAAATTTAGAGAGCAACTCTTCGGCGGAATAATCTGTTTCTTCCGCAGTTTGCAAAGCTGTGAGGATATCCTCAAATTCAAAGCCATTGCAGAACCAGGTCATCACTTCCTCATAATCCATTTGCTCTGGATAGAGGTCAGCGATCGATTGCCCAATCGGGTGGATTTGGTCTCCGTAGCAATCGGGCCCAAGCGTTTCCAGGGGCTGTTCCCCAGTTGAAACAGCAGGAGAAGGCTCTTGGTCATCCGTGGCGGAGACTTCATCGTTCGCCTTGGAAGTGTCCATGGATGGGATTGGGCTAGTCTCCAAGGAGACATTTCCCTCAGTGGTTTGCCGACAGCTTGCCAGCAGCAACATAGGGATTAACAAAAGAAACAGCGTCTTGTTCATGCTTATATTATATATCGGTAGTTTTGATTAATCTGTAGGACAAAGATATTAGTTGTATTACAAACAGGAGGCTTTACCGCATTCAGTAAGTTCGAGGGTGACTTGTGATGATTAAAATGGGCTTAAAAATTCAGGTTAAATTGGAACTTGTTGGGATATATTACGTCTTAAAGCTGTATAATTTAATGAAATCGATGGATTAATTCGATCAAAAATGCCCGCGTTCCAAAACAATTATATTGAGTGGACTTGTGGATGAATTTTTGTATCAATCAGGAGAAAAAAATGAAACCAAAGAGCAAATTCTTGCTAAAATTGTCTCTCCTTGTGATGGTTGTGATCTTGTTGGTAGGCTGCAATATGCCGGCAGAAACTGATCAGGCCGCGCAGCAGACGGCAGCTGCCCAGACGGTGGATGCCTCTGTGCAGGAGCAGCCGACCAATACACCCGAACCACCTATCCCCACAGAAACCACCGCCCCAGATAGTGAAGGAGGGGACCAGGGAGGAACTCAAAGTGGTGAGATCACCCCAACGGTTGCTCAAGAAGCATCCCCCACACCGACCCAACCAGGTGATGAGATTGGTGACGACGTCGCGGAATTCATCGCCGATATCACCATTCCCGATTACAGCGAATTTAAGGCAGGTGAGACGATTACCAAAACTTGGCGGGTGCGCAATTCCGGGACGACCACCTGGACGACGGATTATACTGTCGTGTTCGAGAAGGGTGAGAAATTAGGAGCACAAACCTCGATCAACCTGCCAAAATCGGTGGGTCCGAACCAATTTGTAGATATTTCGATTGAGTTTACGGTTCCGAGTGCGGCGGGAGAATATTCCAGCTACTGGAACCTTAAAAATCCGGATGGTCAAAAAGTGGGGGTCGCGGAGGAGGGCAAATACTTCACCATGTTTATGATCATCCAGTCGGTGGACGAAACCGATGATGGTGGAACGAGCACCAGTGGAGGGATTGCCGGCGGAGCGAAGATTACCAACGCGACTGTGTCGGTAGATAAGCCTAATTTCTCCGGGAGCTGCCCGGCCCAGCTGACCATTACCTATACCGTGACCACCTCGAAGGCAGGTAAGGTGAATTTCCACCTTAAATTTAATGCGCTTTCACCTCAAGTGCAACTAGCCTCAGCTTAAGATTTGAATTGGGCGGGAGATTTCTCCCGCCTTTTTTATTTGGCAGATCTTTTCCTTGGCATAAAATTGGCAACGGTAGTTGATAATTTTGATTTCAATTTTCGGGTACAATAAAACTCACTTATTATCGGTGTGGAGGCAATCTCTATGAAAATGGAGACCAAGAGTAAAAATAAACTGGGATGGATTGTTGGGGGAATCTGGTTAGGGATAATGCTGATCGGGGGAGGACTGCTCTTTTTCCTTGCAGGTTTTTCACCAACCGAAGCCACTGTAGCAGATGCTGAATTGCCCAACTTGGAAAATTTACCCACTTACTCGCCTCCAACTGCAACTTTACTACCAACTTTTACTGCGCTTCCTACAGAGGTCCTGCCAACAAACACTCCAGCCTTGATTCCGACCCAGACCCCTGGTCCTTCACCCACATCAATCGCCTTCCCGACAATGGTACCGACCAATGATGCGCTGTGGGAGGGACCGCTGGTGATCGGCTATTCGGTGCAGAACCGCCCTTTAGAAGTCTGGCGTTTCGGTCGGGGAGAGCGGAAATATCTGGTAGTGGCCGGCATCCATGGGGGGTATGAGGTTAATACCATTGACCTGGCCGATGATTTGATCACGTATTTTTCTCGCAAACCGGATGCTGTCCCCTCCGATGCTACATTGTTCATCCTCCGATCGCTGAATCCGGATGGAGAGGCGCTGCGGCATAAAAAGGAAGGCCGCGCCAATGCGCACGATGTAGACCTGAATCGCAGCTTTCCAGTTGGCTGGTCCTCCACCTGGGATAGGGATGGGTGCTGGGACCTTCTGGAGCTGAATGCCGGAACGCATGCTGCTTCAGAGCCGGAGACGATTGCCCTGATGGCTTTCGTTCTGGAAAACCCGGTTGTCGCGGTGATTAGCTACCATGCTGCTGCTCCTGGGTTTTATCCGGCAGGAGAACCACTCGATAAAAATTCTGTTGCCCTCTCGGAGTATCTCTCCAAGGCAACTGGTGGTGAATATCCGTATCCTGCGTATTTCACCGGTTGCTATATGACCGGCTCGCTGGTAGATTGGACCTTGGCCACCGGAGCGGCGGGAGCGGATGTAGAATTATCTACCCATTGGGATACGGAATTTAATCTTAACTTGAACCTTGTGCTGGCTTTACTTCGTTGGGAGCCTCCATACTAGACCCAAAATAAAGGAAAAAATGATGGATTTACTGGAATATTTGACCAAGAGCGAAGGTGTTTTACTGCTGGATGGTGGGATGGGCACCCAACTGGATGCGCGGGGGGCTGAAATGGGTGGGGAGGCCAATTTGACCGACCCGGAGAAGGTGCTGGCTGTCCATCAGAGCTATGTGGAAGAGGGGGCGATGCTGTTAATCACCAATACTCTGACGATGAACCGGGTGAATATCGAAACCCACGACGTAGGTGTGGATGTCCGCGAGGTGAACCTGGTCGGGGCCAGGCTTGCCCGGCAGGCGGCCATCAGCGGCCAGTATGTGCTGGGAGATATCGGCTCTACAGGCCAAATACTCGCTCCGTTAGGTACGGTTACAGAAGAGGAAGCCTTTGTTTCTTATAAAGAACAGGCTGAATTATTGATTGAAGGTGGTGTGGATGGGTTCATTATTGAGACGATGTTCGATCTCAGGGAGACGCTGGTTGCGGTGAGAGCCTGTAAAGCCGCGGCAGACCTGCCGGTAATTGCATCGATGACATTCGAGACGATTAAAAATGGCGGCCGGACGATTATGGGCAATACTGTGGCAGAGTGTGCAGTAGCCTTGACCGAGGCCGGTGCGGATGTGATTGGGGCGAACTGCGGTAGCTTGACCCCGATGGAACTGTCGGAAGTGGTCAAGTGGATCACTGAGGCGACCCACCTGCCGGTTGCGGTTCAGCCGAACGCTGGCAAACCGCACCTCGAAGGGCTCAAGGCTGTCTTCGATATGTCCCCGGAAGAATTTGCAGAAGGGATCGCGATGTGCATTAAAAATGGCGCTAAGATCGTTGGTGGTTGCTGCGGGACTACTCCCGCCCATCTACATGCGATCAAGCCCCTGACAGGTTAAGGGGAACCATCATAAATGGTTGATGCTACAATCATCCAGCGCTAATTTCGTTTAAGAACGCCATCTCGTCCAATTCCAGGTGGAGATAGGCAGCGCCTAAGTTATCTTCCAACTGAGCGATATTTTTGGGCCCAATTATTGGGGAGGTGATCATTGGGTTGGAAAGCTGCCATGCCAGGGCTACCTGGGAAATCGAATAACCACCTTTTTCGACCCCAATTCGCTCCATCTCATCAAGCAGTTTCCAATTCTTCTCGGTAAAATACCCCTGGATGCGTCGGTTGGTCCTCCCGCGAGAATCGGGCGGGATGGGTGATTCTTTGCGATATTTTCCGGTCAAAAAGCCGGCAGCCAGCGGGCTGTAAGGAATCACACCGATCTGGTATTCCTGGCAGATTTCCGCCAACTGATCTTCAAATTCTGCCCGATGGACCAGGTTGTAATGCGGTTGGAGGGTATCGTAACGCGGCACGCCAAGCTGTTCGGCAGCCTGCAAAGACTGTACTAGTTTTTCGGCAGAATAGTTGGAGCAGCCAATATATCGGACCTTTCCTTGATCAATCAGCTCACTGAATGCCTGCAAGGTTTCTTCAATCGGTGTGTCATCATCTGGATAGTGTGATTGGTATAGATCGATGTAGTCGGTGCCGAGACGTTTGAGAGACTGCTCGACTGATTTTAGGATGTGCCTACGGGAAAGACCCTGATCGGCAGGGTCATCGCTCATCTGGCCGCGCACTTTAGTGGCAATCACCAGTTTGTCCCGCGGAATGGCGTTTTTCCGGATCCATTTCCCGATAATTTGTTCTGAGACACCCCCGGGATTGCCTTCAACCCATCTTGAATAAACATCGGCGGTGTCAAGGAAGTTGATACCGGCATCGTAGCTTGTGGAGAGCACTTGGAACGAGGTTGCCTCATCTGCGGTCCAGCCGAACTGCATTGTACCCATACATAAAGCGGATACTTCTAGGTCTGTCTTTCCAAGCTTGCGAATTTC
>JARROY010000322.1:0-3369 GCA_037383445.1 Anaerolineales bacterium
TTATGCTGAATATATTAAAATCCCGTCGCGCAGCGTTTTTCACCTACCAGAAGAAATCCCGTTTGACCAGGGGGCAATCATGATGTGTTCATCGGCTACGGCTTTCCATGCTTTGAAGAAATCTAGATTTTCTCCGGGAGAAACAGTCGCTGTGTTTGGTGTTGGCGGGTTAGGAATGTCTGCTGTGCAGTTGGCACATGCCTTAGGTGCTTTACAGGTGTTTGCTGTGGATATCAGCCTTGATAAGTTGAATCTTGCGCAGCAATATGGCGCAGTTCCGGTGAATGCTAAAGACGTCAACCCAGTCGAAGCCATCAGGGAAATGACCGCTGGAAAAGGGGTCAACGTAGCCTTAGAATTGATTGGAATTCCGATCACCATGCAGCAGGCGATAGATTCTTTGGCTGTATTTGGCAGGGTGGCTATGGTTGGTTTGAATGCAGAAACCATAGAATTGGATCCTTACAATGAACTTCTGATGAAAGAGGCTGAGATTATTGGAGTTGCAGACCACCTTGCTCAAGAATTAACTGCTCTTATTGATTTAGTCCGTCGAAGGAAGGTTGATCTTTCTCGTGTGATTGTGGATAAGATTCCTTTAGATGCTGAAGCCATCAATCACGTATTCGATCAACTGGACAAGTATGTAAATAAAGGCCGCGTGGTTATCGTTCCATAAATTTGTGTATAATATTGAAGAGAGTAATCTGTATAGGATGAAAAATTAATTGAAAATAAAAAAACGAACTAGCAAGCTACCGGATATTTGGACAATTTTTGGCATGATTTTTGCGAGTTTTTTGGAAATATGTTATTATCGTACTAAAATAGAAGTACTTTTTTCCTACAAAGATATAATCTTTACGCCATCAACACTCGATATGATGTCTCTTTGGATAAAAAAATATCGCACCGGCGTCTTTTGCGAACATCATTCCAGTTGCGAGCAAAATTCAATAAACAATACATCTTCCAATAATGGTTTGACTTTCCTAATCCAGGTAAAGTCTCAATTATTTCAAGTTTGTTAAATGATTTAAGAAAGGAGGCCCTTCATAAAATATCCTATTGATTTTAAGATTCCCTATACCAACTACCATTTGAGGAGGTTTTTCGTATGAAGAAGTCTATTAGCAAAAAAGAGATGGAACGAATCCATCCCGCAATTCCCAACGCCTTTGATCAACTTAAAAATGGTCGGATCTCACGTAGAGACTTTCTGAGATTTGCCACCCTCCTGGGTATGTCTGCCAGTTTGGCTTACGCCTGCAGCGGACCCACAGAGAATGAGGCGGCAGAGAATGCCGGTTCACCAGACCTCGCTAATCCTACCGGCATTAAGCGTGGTGGCACCTGGACCAGCTCTATGCAGCTTCAGTTGTTAGACCACCCAGCACGTTTGTCTTGGGTAGAGGGCGCCAATATTGTCCGGCAGATCAATGAATATTTGACTGAAACAGGCCCAGATAATATCACTAGACCCTATCTGCTGGATAGATGGGAAGCGAATGAAGATGTTACCGTCTGGGACTTGTATCTCAAGCAGGGGGTGACATTCAATAATGGGGATGAACTGACCGCTGATGATGTGATGTTCACCATGGGCGAATGGCTCAATCCAGATGTTGGCTCATCTATGCTTGGTCTCTTGTCTGCTTTGAGCGGTATGCAAGATGTAGAAAAAGTGGATGATTACCATATCCGATTGCATCTTCAATCTGGTGATATCGCGATACCAGAAAACCTTTTCCACTATCCTGCGGTGATTCTCCACCGGAATTTTGAAGGAGATATCATCAAGCAGCCGGTTGGCACGGGTGCCTTCACTCTAGAAGAGTATGCTGAAGGCGAGCGCGCCGTCTTTAAACGCCGCACAGACTACTGGCGGATGGGGGAGGATGGCGATCCGCTTCCATACCTGGACCAGTTGATCTACGTTTCGACGGATAAGGATGCAGGTGTAGCCGCGCTGCAATCTGGACAGGTTGATTCGCTTTATGACCCACGCCCATCTGACTTCCAAGCTCTGTCGCAGAATGAAAACCTGACGGTTCGCCCAGCTAGCACAGCTCAGTGTCTGCTTGGCAGGGTGCGAGTAGACCTGGAACCTTGGGATGACGTTCGTGTGCGCAATGCGCTCAAGATGTGCCAGGATCGAGCTAAGATTTTGCAGCTCGCCTACTTCGGTGAGGGCGACCTCTCCATTGATGCCCATGTTGCGCCGGTGCACCCGTCTTTCTGCGAGAAGGATATCCCGGCTTACGATCCCGAAGGTGCTAAGGCACTAATGGAAGAATATGCCGCTGAGAAAGGCATTGAACTGCCGCTCAAGGTTACTTTGGCTACTAAGAATGACCAAGCCGAACCTGAAATTGCCCAGGCGCTTAAAGAGCAAGCGTTACCTGGCGGTTTTGATATCGAACTGGATATTACTGAGCCAGGTGGCTATTGGGATCGCTGGACGGAAGTCGATCTGGGAATCACTTCCTGGACTCACAGGCCATTAGCAACCATGGTGCTGCCGCTGGCATACACCCAGGAATCGATTGGCGCATGGAACGAAACCCGCTGGGTCGATTCTGAGTTTGAAGGATTGCTGAGGGAAGCTCAGGGTACATTGGATGTCGAAGCACGTCGTGCAATAATGTGCAAGATCGAAGACATTATGCAGGAGCGTGGTCCGGTCTTTAACAGCTTCTGGAAGAGTGTGTGGAATATCACCGCCTCAAAATTCCAGAATGTAAAAGCCCACCCAACGGCCTATGACTTAATGTACGACGTTTGGCTGGACGAGTAAACTAGTTGTATTGAAATATATAAGAGACCCGGTTCTAATACCGGGTCTCTTATAAGAGGAGAGATGTCCTATGGCGCGATTTATCATTAAGAGTATTATTGCCACAATCGTCACCATGCTTCTGGTTTCCATTGCACTGTTTATTTTAGTTGAAGTTGGCAGTGGAGATATCTCTGTGAAAATATTGGGGGTGTTTGCTACACCAGAGCAGCGTGCATCTTACAATGCTCAATTGGGTTTGGATGCGCCTACCTGGCAGCGGTATCTGGACTGGCTGATTGGTAGTGATTGGCGGGCCGAAAAACAGGTTGGACATCCTTTGGTCACGCTGAAAAATCCCCAAACAGGTGAATCTGACTGGTATGCCGAAGTTGGCGATGAGTATATGCGTTGGGAAATGAAAGATGGCCAACTGCTAACTCTGGTGCGTCAGGAGGATGGGTCTGTTAAGTCGTTCATCCGGAGCCTTGACTGGAAAATCAATGAGGATGGACAGGAATCTTTTTGTGGTGTTGATAATAAAAATAATGCCGTGATGTGGGTGCGTGGAGAGGGGGCTGTAGTGTGGCAGC
>JARROY010000323.1:0-3359 GCA_037383445.1 Anaerolineales bacterium
GTGTAATCCATGTCCTCCATACCCAAAGGCGTAATGTATGCCGTCTTCAACGCCAATGTTTGGCATAAGATCAAATGTTAAGCCGAGTTGCCCTGTCCAGGTATGCGTAATGGGAATATCCGCCAATTGCGGGAACGCGCGTACCATTTCAGCCCACAAAGTATTTGCTGATTCCTGTAAATCTAAGGTTGTGCTTAGATTATTTCTGCCCCCCCAAAGCAAGCGTCCGTCAGGTGTCAATCGAAAATAATTAAGAAACCACTTCGAATCATAGAAGACATGATTCTTGGGACTGATTTCATTTTGTAACTCTTCTGATAGCGGTTCGGTTACGATACTATAGCTGCCCACCGGGAAAGTTTTGGAGTTGATTTTTGGAACCAATTGATCTGTATAGCCATTCGTAGCAATGATAATTTCTTTTGCTTTCAAGACACCCTTTGCCGTATGTAGTGTGAAACCGTGTTCTCCTTTTTCTATCGTAAAAACACCTGCCTCTTCACATAAAAGGACACCATACCGAGCGGCTACCTCAGCCAGACCAAAAACTAGTTTGGCAGGGTGCAGGCTAGCACCATGTTTATCAATTGCTCCGCCGTGAAAAAAATCACTGCCAATTTCAGCTCGTAGTTTGGATCGTGGCACTACTTCTAGTTCTTCCCCCAGGTTATCTTTGTACCATTTTGCTCTGGTCATCATGTTGTCAAAGTGGGAGGCTTTGAATGCCAAACCTAAATCGCCATTCTGATGCCAATCAAAGTCTATGCCTTCTTCATTGTCAAGTTCTTTGATCAATTCCAGCATATCTAGCGAAGCTTGCCAGAATTTCAGACCATATTCTTTGCCATAGCGCTTGAAAATGGTCATCATGCCAGCTTTCAAGCCGCTGCTAGTAATACCCGCGTTGCGGGAGCTAGCGCCCCAGCCAATGGTCTCCCGTTCCAGCACCACAACATTCGTTCCCCCCTTTGACAGTGTGCGCGCTGCGCTCAAACCAGTGTAACCACCACCAATGATGGCAACATCGGTTTCTGTTGGAAGTTCTGCTGCAACCGGGAGATCGGTTGGGTGGGGATAATCGTCAGTCCAAAAAGGAATAGTTTTCATTTTTTAGCCTTTTAGCAAATAGTTCAGTAG
This sequence comes from Anaerolineales bacterium, assembly GCA_037383445.1. Lineage (GTDB taxonomy): Bacteria > Chloroflexota > Anaerolineae > Anaerolineales > UBA11579 > UBA11579. The sequence continues at coordinate 1,138 of JARROY010000323.1, forward strand.
GGATACCAAAAATCTTTTAACTTACCTTCGATATCCGAGTGGATATGCTTTACCTCGTAGAATTCGTCAACACCTTCTTGCCCTAACTCACGACCGAGACCGCTCATCTTCATGCCGCCAAAAGGTCCGGCAAAATTATCGGTGAGTGGATCATTGATCCACACCGTTCCGGCCTTGACTTCCTCGAAAAAGCGCTTGACCAGGCGCGCATCCTGGGTCATCAAGGTTGCGCCCAGGGCATACTGGCAATCGTTTGCCAGAGCAATGGCTTCATCAAAATCTTCGTAGGGCATCATGGGGATGACCGGACCAAATGTCTCTTCCTGCATCAGGCGCATGGAATGGTCAACCCCGGTGATGACCGCCGGTTCGAGGAAGAACCCGTGCGTCAAACCGGACGGACGCTTGCCACCGGTTAATATGTTTGCTCCTGCGCTGACAGCTTCTTCCAGCTGCCCCTCAACTTTTTCGCGGAACTTATTGCGGATCATCGGCCCAATATCAGTGCCTTCATCCAGCCCGTAGCCCAACCGTAGTTTGCTGACAAAATCGGCTAACTCTTCGCTGAACTGCCCCATGATGCTTTCGTGCACGTAGACTCGTTCCGTGCTGGTACACACCTGACCGGCATTTATCAGAGAAGCATAAGCTGCTGCGTTGACCGCCAATTCCATATCAACATCAGGAGCGATGACCATCGGGTCTTTGCCGCCCAATTCAAGATGCAGTTTTTTCATCATCGGACCCGCCAGTGTGGCGATGCGCTGCCCAACGGCCAATGAGCCAGTGAATGCGATTACCGGAACGTCTGGATGTGTCAGCAGCGGCTCGCCTGCTTCAGGGCCATACCCGGTGACCACATTGACCACTCCCGGCGGTAAATGGTCGCAAGCCACTTCAACTATTTTCAGTGCGGAAAGCGGTGTAAACTCGGAAGGCTTGATGACCACTGTGTTTCCAGCAGCCAGGGCTGGGGCCATCTTCCAGGCCAGCAGCAAAAGGGGATAATTCCAGGGCACGATACACGCCACCACACCATACGGCTCTTTGCGCACAAAGTTGAACTGGTCAGGATCGCCGGGCGGGATGACGCGTCCGGTTTCGTGGCGGGCGAGTTCAGCGTAGTAATCGAAGGTTTCCTCCACCCACCAGAGTTCCTCTTCATTCTCAGGGATGGGCTTGCCTTCTTCTTTGGTCAGCAGCTCGACGATCTCATCATGGTGTTCGCGGAGTTTGGCGGCAACCTGGTGCAGGTCGGCAGCCCGTTCGTTGGCGGGAGCACGAGACCAGTCCGGGAAAGATGCGGAGGCAGCTTCCACCGCCGCGAGAGAATCTTCAGAAGTCCCGCGAGGCACCTCCTCTAAAATCTCTTCTGTCGCCGGATTGATAACAGGGATGCGTTCCTTAGACTTTCCGTCGGTAAACTTTCCATTAATAAACATTTATCATCCTCAACCAATCAGGTTTGATTTGCCTTTTGTTCGATGCGGTCAAGCTCTTTCTCAACTTCAGGAGGTAATGGCAAAGGTTTATGTTCAGCGAGTAGCCTATTAACGGTTTCACGAGCTTCTTCTATGATTTTTGTTTTCCCCGCATTTTCCCAAGATTCCCTGGTTTCATGCGTACCGATATTTGGAATCAGCCACTCCCCAGATCGCATGTGGGTCACAGTGGATTTTTCTCCTAAGAAGTTTCCCCCCGGGCCTACCTGCTGGATGACATCATCGAGCCAGGACTCCTCGTTCGTCTCTATCCCACGGTGAGCCTGCGTATTCATCCTGAATATCTCCGTGTCGATCACTAACTGCTCGAGACTCACAATCATTGACCCACCTAGTAACCCAGCACCAACCAGCAGGTCTGGCCATGAAAGCGTTGGTAGCATAGCATTCATGGCACGTTCAAGAGATGCTTGAATACCCGGTGCATGGGTATCTGTGCCCCCACCAGACCCTTCTACTGGTAGTTCATAGTAACGGGCCATTTCTACGGCAGCGCTACTAAGCAGGCCCCCTTCGATAGCTCCAGCACTGTACATACCTGTTCGTGGATTCATTACTGCCAGGGCAGGTGCATAGATAAATGGAGTACCTGGGGCAGCAGACTGGACATGACAAAGCATCGATAGTACTTCAAAATTACGCATAATGGTCGTTGAAATCATGCTTCCCGGACCAGTTCCCCCCATCTAAGTCATAGGCATCACAGCGACAGGAATATCC
>JARROY010000324.1:0-7045 GCA_037383445.1 Anaerolineales bacterium
CTAAAACAGGATTGGGAAGTCCTTTGGTGCTACCCAATTTCTCAAGTACGCCTTTGAGCATCCACCTCGCTCCTGCTGGACAAACGAAGACGTGTACTTCATAATCCAGGGACAAACCAGAGGTTGAGAAGATTAGTGTGGGCATGATACTGGCAGGGGTATCACCATTGCAAACAACAGCCATTTTTTCGTTAACTTCACTCATTGAATTTCTCCTTATTTTGTATTTTTTCAGTCCGCTGCTGCCGGGACTGCAATTTCCAGTTCGTATTTCTCTTTCGCTTTTTCTTTGATCTTTTGAAAATAAATTGCCAATGGGCGGTAATATAAGTGAGACCACTTTCCAAAGGGCACTTCCAAGATCAACATTGGAGCCACAAATGCTAGGTGAATCACATAAGTGTAATAGGTTGCTAGAGGCATTCCCCAATACCTAAAAGCGTGTTGGAATATCCCTGTGAGGGTAACCACCAGTAAAAGAACAGGGAAGATCCAATCACTAGGATGTGAAAACTGGTGCATCTGGGATGTCTTCTTGAGCCTTCCCCAGATTACACGCCCAGAACCAAAGAGGAGTACTATTGTGGCATAGTATCCTAACCATCGCTGGGGATGCCAGATAGGGTATAGGTTATCTGTTTGGAACCATTTTAAGAAAAAGATGATGATCACCAACATCAGTACATACCCGCTTACAAGCAGCAAGTGCGAGATCCAGTTTAAATTTTTTCCGTTTGCCTCCTCTCCTTCATTACATTCAGACCAACGTTTCTGCGTTGCGAAGTGGACAACAATATTCCAAAACTCGGTGAGATACAACTGAATTGGAATGTTTTCCTTTGTACTGCCACGCATGATAAACTTGTGCATCCTGAGGACATTTGTGGCAATAAAGAACAGTAGAAGACCAGCCATAACCCAGTCTGCAATATGAATAAATTCGACCGGGGCGAAAGTGTTCAGCTCTACTCGATCCGTAACAATTGGTCCATGGAACAAAACTGCAGAAATAACCACCAACAAACCCAGCAAAATCATTGAACCAAATTCCCATGCCTCTGAGGTATAAAATTTCCTCGCCAGCCCAGTCCAATCATATTGAGCCGTCAACCACCGACGGGCCGCCATCATTGTCTCCCCAGGATTAGCAGCCTTCGGGCAAGTTTCAGAGCAGTCGCCACAGTAATAGCATAGCCAGGGATCTAAACTTTGTTTTATTTTGTCACGATCGCCAATTTGAATCCTTCGGATCATATTTCTTGGAAATGGATACTCATCACTGGTAAGCGGGCAGATAGCAGTGCAATTACCGCAGTTAAAACATTTTTCAATGCCCACTGCCCCATAATCTTTGAATTCCTTTAACAATTGAGGATCCAGTCTTGTGCTCATATCACTTCTCCTCTGCTTTTCGATATAGGGGATAATCGGCGCACATGCCATCCTCAACCACGATGCCGTATTTTCTATAAGAAGCCAGATACCAAAGCACTTCATTTGATGGCATACCGATCGCTTCTGCGATCTCAGGGACCGTTTTGGGGTTTTCTCGAATGAACTGGCAAATCTCCTTTTGAATACGCTTTTGTTCTTTTAGCAGAGCTTGTGTGCGCGCCACCGTTTCCGCATGTTCAGCGCGTAATCTTTTTAGCAGCTCAGCACGTGAGATTTGATCCTTCTTAGAAGTTTGTGTCGCCATCATGCCACCTCCATCAAGTCAGCCGCTTCCATTGTGATTGCATCCACCATAGCTTCGTACTGGGCTAGAGTCCAGCCCTGTACGTCGATGGCATGATTCGGACACACACCTACGCAAGCTCCGCACCCAGAACAATTGGCCGGAGTGACTATTGCCCTCTTTACTGTTGTGCCATTCTCTTCGAAAGTTTCCAGGCTAAGTGCACCTTCATACAAGCAGGCATCCAAACACAAACCGGAGCCAGTGCACTTTTCGGGGTCCACCGCGGCAACAAAGGGTTGTAATTCGACTTTGCCCAGTCCTAACAGGGATACCACTTTGGCCGCGGCCGCAGATGCAGCTGATAAACTCTCCTGAATATTCATTGGACCTTGTGCTGTGCCCGCCAGGACTACTCCGTTAACGGCTGTCTCAACGGGGCGCAGTTTTGGATGCACTTCCAGTAGGAAGCGGTCGTTACCGCGTGAGATTTTGAGCATCTTCACCAGATCATCAATCCCACGCGGCATCATACCCACTGCCAGCACCACCAAATCAACAGGCACATCAAGTTCTTCTCCGTGATCATAAATGTTTAATCCTGGATACTGGTCTTGCAGTGCTTCTATCATATGCAAACTTGCAGTGCAGCATACACGCGAGCAGTAGTTATTTACTTGTCCATCCGCCTGTGGTTCATCTAAACCTTCAATTTCTCTACTGCCTACACAGTGGATTAGACCAATATCTCGTATTCGCTTTCCATTCCATACGAGATGTTCACTCTCTTGATTCAAAGCCAGGTGTCGGATGAGCATAGGAAGTGTGACAACTTCTTTAAGCTCGCCGAAACCATATTCTCCTTGGCGGGGTTGATAAGGATCAAACCCAGTTGCAACCACAATAGCTCCCACACTGACATCGAAGGTTTCTAGCTTATCTTCCAAGACAATGGGTTTACCGCCGTTTAATGAGATCGGTTCTCCCTTATAATGCTCCCAATCCACTGCCGGTGTTGATGGGTAACAATCTTTAAAAGGACGATAGATGACTTTGCGCTGTTGCAACCCATAATTGAACTCATCTGGCACTTGAGTTTTGCAATTTTTCATCAGTGCTTCGGCATTCTCTTCACTCACGCCGCGAGAATGCTGGGAAATGCGTACACCATAATCGCCGACATATCCCTTCACCCCCGTAACTTCGGCCTGGGTGTAGAGTGTAATGTTGGGATGTGCCACAACCTTCTTAACCAGCTCACAAAGCAGATCATGCGCATTTTCGCCAGTGGGGAAAACTGATTCCAGTTGCGCCATTCTCCCACCCAAAAATGGGGACTTTTCCACTAAGATAACTTCCAACTCCTGGCGTGCGAGGTCCAAGGCAGCACGCAGGCCTGCAACACCGCCTCCAATGACCAAGGCTCGTTTCTCAGCCTCCAGACGGATCGGTTCAAGGGGTTTGAGCAGGCGTGCCTTGGCTACACCTGCAGCCATCAGACGCATAGCTTTGCTTGTAGCCCCATCGTGATCGGAATCATGCACCCAGGAGTCTTGTTCGCGTAAACCAACATGATGATAAAGGTATGGATTTAGACCGGCACGGGCGACGGTATTGCGGAAGGTCTGTTCGTGAAGAGAAGGAGCGCATGCGCCGATCACTACCCGGTTGACGCGAGAAACCACCACATCGGGTTGTTTTTGCATTGCCTTGGCTACTTGTTCACACTCAACGACATGGCTGATATTGCCACCGCAGTAGCAGGTGTACACGCCAATCTTAATTTTTTCATCAGGCATATTCCACCGCCTCTACTTGTTTGTCGGATTTTGGTAAATCCTCGCTTACCCTGCTGCGGATGTATGCGGAAACTTCCGAGGCTGCTGCACTTGCTGTCACGATGCTGTCCACAATATCCATAGGTCCTCCAGCTGTACCCGTCACAAATACTCCAGGACGCTGTGTAGCAGCTGGGTTCGCATTGATTGCTGGAGAGGCAACAAAACCATCAGTGGCTGGGACCAAGCCAAAAGTTGAGAGAGAATCGCCAGGTATCATCCCATTCGAAAGCACAACCAGATCGTGGGTTCGCTCGATGATTCGACCTTCTTCAGTTAATTCTAATTTGACAATTGGATTATGGTTTTCGTCCTCATGGATGGAAGCAACCTTCCCGCGCACGAACTCGACACCCATAGCCTTGGCATTCTGGTAGAACTGCTCGTAACCTTTACCAAACGTTCGAATATCCATGTAATAGATAGTGATGTCGGCCAGGGGAAGGGCGCCGCTGATCAGCATTGCCTGCTTGATGGCATACATGCAGCAGACCCGCGAGCAATATTCGATCCCAAGAGATTGGTCCCGCGATCCAGCACATTGAACGTAGGCAATGGTCATGGGTTCCATGCCATCCCCAGGGCGTAACACTCGACCGTATGGACCCGTGGGAGCCAGGAAACGTTCCATCATCAAGGGGTCAACAACATTGAGTAGTTTTCCCCCACCATACTCTTTCTTTGCATCCAGGTCTGTAAGTTCAAAACCGGTGGCGAGTACAATCGCAGTGGCATTAATCTCGAAAGTTTCGGGTTGTTGGGTGAAATCCACCGCTTCAACAGGACAAGCTTTTTCACATTTGCCGCATATCAGGCAGTTATCCATATCCAATACAGCAATCTGCGGGACAGCTGTGGAGAAGGGTACCCGGATAGCCCGGTACGAGCCCAGGTTTCGATCGAATGGGCTGGGTACAGTAATCGGGCATTCGTATTCACATTGGCGGCAGCCAGTACATATGTCCTCATCTACATAGCGTGGTTTTTTTAAGACCGATATATCAAAACCCACGCCGTTTTCCATCACATTTTCTACTTCGCAGTAAGTGAAGAGTTCAATATTAGGGTGATGTGCAACGGCGGACATTTTAGGTGTGGTGATGCAGGAACAGCAGTCCAGTGTCGGGAAAACCTTGCTAAGGGTAATCATTTTGCCACCAATACTGGGCTCGCGCTCTACAAGTGCAACCTGGAATCCTTGGTCGCCAAGATCGAGTGCTGCTTGCATTCCGGCAATTCCACCGCCAACTACAAGTGCATCTACATGAAGATTTCGCATGTTGATTCCTTTCTTGCTAAACCGCACTTGGGCTCTCAGTAAGCTCATCCTTGATGAAACCAATTCCTCGCAGAAGATCATTCATCTGATTTACTTCTTTCAGGAAAGGCTTGACGCAGACGGTACAAATCGCGGCCAATCGTAGACGACGGATATCAATATTGCGTTCTTTCATTAACTCGTAGGCATCATTGACCAATTTAGCTGTGCCATCTGCTTCAACCTTATAGGGGCTATCAGTGCCGCTATACATGATGATGATGCCATCGATACCTTTCTCGAAGGCTCGCACAAAAAATTCTGGCGGGAACATGCAGGGGCACATGATGGGTAAAATGTAGGTGTTGGCTGGGTAATCCAGGTGGGATTGCCCTGTGGCGTCCGCGCCAGCGTATCCGCCGGCCAGGGTGGCTAGAATAAGTATTTTTGGTTGCTGAGTTTGAACGGGTCGGTCCATTCGCAATTCTCCTTTGCCAAGCAATCTTTCACCACAAAATCTTAGGAATCCAACGACACAAACGGATTATTGAGGATGCCGTTAATTCCGTCCTCTTCGTGGTCAGATTTTCAGCATTACTTCATACGGCGAATGAAGAGCCGTTCGTAACCTTCACCGGATAGCGTTCCCAAAAATTCGTGTCCTACTTTTTGGCACCAGCGCGGCATATCATTTTTGGTGTTAACGTCACCTGACCAAATCTCCAAAACCTCTCCAACTTTGACCGCGGCAATGCTCTTCTTTGCCTCCAGCAAAGGGCCAGGACAAGACATGGCTCGGGCATCAACAACTTTAGCGGCAACAATATCGGTTAATTCTTGTGTAGTCATTCGGAACCTCCTTTGGTTCGATAAAAATTTATTAAACAGATAAATCTTGTTCAAATGCCTTTAACAAAATCGGACAATGCTTTAGCCATTCACTGTTAGCAATCCGGTAAAAGATTGTCTGTCCATCTCGACGAGAAGCAACGAGGTGATATTCTTTCAGTAAAGAAAGATGTTGTGAGGTGTTTTGCATGGATATGCCAACTCTGGAAGAAATCTCACTGACAGAAAGTTCTTGATCGGCCAGATTCCACATGATCAAAATTCTAGAAGTGTTGCCAAAGATTCGGCAAAATTCTGCTTGTTTTTCAGCCAACTCTTTTAATCCGAGATCCATCAATTCACCAGTATTTTAGAAATGACTTAATTATCAAACGATTTAATTAATCAACGACTTAACTATGGCATTTAACTGCCTTTATATATAGTGAATTTTGTCACAATAAATTATTATATTTTCTATAGTTGGATATAAATTATTTTTATGGCTAAAACGATGGGTTGGATTGATAGAACGCACAATTAGTACGACAATTTACACGCGTCAGACCAGATCGCCTTTCCAGATTTTGGCTGCAGGTTGTCGGTGCTTTGCACCGCATACTGCCAGGTGTGCCACATGTAATCCTGTTATCCTTGACTGTCATCGAAAATAATCACCAAAATCTCCCACCCCTTCACTGTTGAGAATTCTTATTGCTATTACCAATCCGGCGATGATCTCCATCACACCACTAACCATAAATAATATCAATCTGGAAGTCTCATCTCTTCAAAAAGAGAACACAAGTTACCATTCCAATGTAGTTTCAGCCCTAAATCAACTAAATATGTGATTTCCGAAGGACATTCAATGCTCTTTAATGTTGAAACACTTGACAATGCAGTTGAACAAAGAATTCCCTTGGTGATATCATGATAATTTGTCTTTTAACCACAGAATTTTCTTCCAGCGGTTACAATAGGTTTGAAGTAGTTTTGTAGTTTTGAAAGGCAAGACCATGCCGTATACCTCTGCGAACGGACATATGTTTTCCCTGCTCAACAAGGCAGGTCAATTGGGATTTAGATATTCAAAAGATGTCCAGGAAAAATATATCCAAGAATTTAGTACGACCATATTCAAATCCTACGGTTCGGTAATGCGGGGCTATGTGTTAATTCCCGACCAGATGTTAGAAGATTTGGATAAGTTAGTCGAACTTCTTAACGAAAGTTATGATTATGTGATGACACTGGAACCAAAATAGCGAGGGTCAAGAGAAAGCAGAAAGCGCAGCCTTCGTTTTGCTAAAGCTACCTTGACCTGACCCCCGGAAAACTTCTCCGGATGCTGTGACAGTATTTGGGCGTATCGGATGTTCAATTAACCAATGAGGTAAAGGAATTATTCCATCAAATCATCACTAGGTTCGAGGATCAAAG
>JARROY010000325.1:0-3346 GCA_037383445.1 Anaerolineales bacterium
TTATGCCCAACTACAACTGCAGAAACATTTGCCTTTATGGCTTGATCAAATAAAAATTGATATCGCAGCTCGCGTGCTGCCTCCTCGATCGAGAGTTTTTGCGCTTTCGCATAACTTGCTGCCGAGCCAGAATCTAATATAAATGAAATTTCTCGAGATTCAGCAAATTCCTTCACGAAGGCGGCATCCTCTTTTGATTCTGGGCGAAGCTGGTGATTAAAGTGGGCTATATAAACAGAAAATCCTAATCGCAAAAGTACATCTGTTAGAGCCAAACTATCTGGCCCGCCCGACACCCCAACCATCAATGCATCACCCGCCTTCAGGCCACATTTCTCCTTTAAGATATTCTCAACAGTATTCATCAGCATAAAAAAATTATAGCATTCATTCAGGTGAATAAAACCTTAAACACCTCCAATACTACTTTTCCATAAAGAGAGAATTTAGCAATGAAAAAGTAATCATAAATGTCACGATTATGCTATAAAATAATAGAGGATTCCCTTAAGGGATTATGTTTGATTGTAGGAACAGTTTTTACAGAGGATTTCATGGATAATAAAATTCTGATTGTTGATGATGATTTCGACACCTTGCATATGGTTGGCAAAATGCTTGAAAGGCATGGATTCCAAATTATTGCTGCAAACAATGGAGACAAAGCACTTCAACTCGCAAAATCAGAAAATCCCGATCTCATTATTTTGGACGTAATGATGCCTGGAATGGATGGTTACGAGGTAACCAGAAAACTCAGGTCTCAGGAATCGACAGCATTTATACCGATTATTTTGTTTACGGCTAAAGCCCAGGTGGATGATAAACTTGAGGGTTTTGAAGCTGGAGCTGATGACTACCTAACAAAACCCACCCATCCAGCAGAACTTATTGCCAGAGTAAAAAGCATTCTGACTCGACCTAAAACAGGTCAGCTCTATGAAGAATTAGATGCTCAAATGGATGGCAAGCGCTCTAATCTTATTGGTGTTATTGGAACCAAAGGCGGCTTAGGAGCTACCACCGCCGCCATAAACCTCGCCATTAGTTTACATCAAAAATCAAAGGATTACGTCACGCTTGGCGAACTTCGACCTGGTCAAGGGTCTGTCGGGCTGCAATTGGGTTATCGCAACTCGACCGCACAGAATGAGCTGCTCAGATCTCCCATCCCCGATATAACCTTTAATCGGGTACAAGAATCCCTTGTTACCCATGGATCCGGGATACAAATCATGTTGTCCTCTTTTATGCCAATCGATGCAGCCCTACAAAATAATTTAGACCAAATTGAGGTAGTAGCAAAACTTCTCAAACGGACTGCGCCTAACACTATTATTGATCTTGGAGCTGGTCTTAACCCGATTGCTCAATTAGTATTACCCTTCTGCGACCAATTGGTTCTGGTTGTTGAGCCAGTACCTTCAACAATTGTTCAAACCAAAGCACTTTTGCATAACCTGAAAGATCTTGGTTACGAGGATCGAAAAATATTTATAGTCCTCATCAGCCGAACCAGATTGGAAATTACCGTTCCTAACACGAGAGTCCAACATGAATTAGATGTGGAATTGTCTGGTGTCATCATGCCAGCACCAGAAATCTCATACCAAGCAGCCTTGCGACATGAAGCAATTTTAACGCATCAGCCGGATTCAATACCAAGCAAACAATATTTAAAGCTTGCAGAGACATTAATTCAAGCCCAAGAAATTAAAGGTTAGGGATGCTTATTGAAAAAGCAGCCAACCTGATCTTATCTTCAAATCATGCTGTTGCACTAACTGGCGCAGGTATTTCCACGCCTTCCGGTATTCCAGACTTCCGCTCCACAGACAGTGGGCTTTGGCATAAATATAATCCAATGGAGGTGGCTTCTTTATCCATTTTTCGATTAAAGCCAGAGCGGTTTTTCGAATGGTTCAGACCTCTGGCCAAGCGCATTCTTTTTGCACAACCAAATGCCGCCCATCTCGCCCTCTCTGGGCTGGAAAAACTCGGTTATCTAAAAACAATCATTACTCAAAATATAGATGGATTGCATCAAAAAGCAGGTTCAAATTCAGTCTTAGAAGTTCATGGAACCCTAAATACTTTAACTTGTGCCAGTTGCTATACGCAATTCGAGGTTAAAGAATATATTAATCCGTATATCCACGAGGGAAAAATTCCGCATTGTAAAAATTGTGGGGGGATTTTAAAACCTGATGCGATTCTTTTTGAGGAACAACTGCCGAAAAAAACCTGGATACAGGTTGAAAAAGAGATCAATAAATGTGATCTCTTAATTGTTTTAGGTTCATCTCTAGAAGTCCTGCCGGTCGCTCGACTCCCATATCAGGCAGTCAGTAAAGGAGCAAAGTTGGTTATAATTAATAACCAGGAAACCTATATGGACATGAGAGCAGATGTTGTTATTCATCAGGATGTTGCAGAAGCACTTCCACGCATTATGGAGCAGATTATAAATGTCCGATCGCTCTGAAAACACACTCCTTGATCGCTATCTGAGTTTAGTTGAGGTTGCGAAAGTGTTAGCCTCCACATTAGATTTAGATCGCCTTCTTTACCAAATTGTGTTGGCTGCAGCATCCCTTACTGGTTCTTCAGCAGCTTCAATCATCCTCTACGATGAAACCAAACACCAATTATTTTTCCAGTCTTCCACGAATATGGATTCCAAGGTCATGAGGGGATTAGAAGTTCCGATTGAAAACAGCATTGCGGGAGAAATTCTTAGGACACGCAATCCAATCATTGTGCCGGATGTAAAAGTCGACCCCAGACATTTTGATGGTGTCGGAAAATCAACGGATATTGAGGTAAACTCATTGGTCGGGGTGCCAATGATCGCAAAAGAAAAAGTCGTGGGAGTTTTAGAAGTAATTAATAAGAAAAAAGGACAATTTTCAAAGGAGGATGCCGGAGTTTTAATGGCACTCGGTTCTCAGGCGGCAGTCGCCATAGAAAATACCAGGTTGTTCCAACAATCTGACCTGATCTCAGAGATGGTCCATGAGATTCGAACCCCCCTGGCTTCAATTCAAACCGCAGCCCATCTTCTAGCAAAAATAGAAATATCAGATGAACAACGAAGAAATATGGCTGAAACAATTCAAAAAGAAGCCAATCGTCTCTCAGATTTGACGACCTCATTTTTAGAAATGGCTCGTCTAGAATCCGGCAGAGCCCAATTCCGAAAAGACACCGTTAATTTAGAAGCCCTTCTAAACGAAGTTGCTGCCCTTATGCGGGTAAGGATAGAGGAAGAAGGGCTAAAATTAAAGATGGAAATTACCCCTCCTTTGCCGGAGATTGAGGGAGATTGGGATAAACTAAAACAAGT
>JARROY010000326.1:0-3343 GCA_037383445.1 Anaerolineales bacterium
GAATTACACTCATATAATATAAGTATTTCAATACTTTACCCTCCTGATACAGAAACACCTGGATTTAAGCGAGAAAACGAAACCAAGCCACCAGAGACAGCGATTTTATCAAGTACAGCCAAATTGTTTAAACCGGACAAGGTCGCCAAGCAATATCTTCGAGGTATATCTAAAGGCAAATTCTATATAATGTTTGGTGAAGGTATTTGGATATGGCGTCTGTTCAGGTTGTTTCCCTGGCTTGTTCATAGTTTTATCGATAATGATCTTCGCAAAGCTAGAAAAAAATTAAGACAAAACTGAAATAGGAGAGAGGCACATGGAGATGGATATATTCAAAAAAGCATACGGCTACACTTATGCAAATGAATTTAAAGAGGCTGGACTATACCCCTATTTCCTTGCGATGGAGGGGAATGAAGGCAGTGAGGCAATATATCAGGGTAAAAGAATAATAATGTGCGGTTCAAATAATTATTTGGGTCTCACAATCCACCCCAAAGTCCGAAAAGCCGCTGTGGATGCTTTGGAGAGATTCGGGACAAGTTGTACAGGATCCCGTTTTTTGAACGGAACTCTTGAACTCCATTTGGAGCTTGAGAGGCAGTTGGCAGATTATGTAGGTAAAGAAGCTGCCTTGGTGTTTTCAACGGGTATGCAGGTAAATCTTGGGACAATAAGCGCGATTGTTGGTAAGGGGGATACGGTGATTCTTGACAAGGATGATCATGCCAGCATTGTTGATGGGGCTCGATTATCCTGGGGTGAGATTAAACGTTTCAAACACAACGATATGGATGATTTAGAACGTATCTTAAAATCAGTAGGACCTGATAAGAAGAAACTCGTTGTAGTTGATGGCCTTTTCAGCATGGAAGGAGATATTGCCCCACTTCCTGAACTTGTTCCTCTAGTGAAAAAATATAATGCGCGGCTGATGGTCGATGATGCTCATGCAATAGGCGTTCTGGGGAGAGGGAAGGGGACTAGTGCGCATTTCGATATGACCAATGATGTAGACTTGATAATGGGAACTTTCAGTAAATCGTTCGCTTCTATTGGAGGTTTTATCGCTGGGGATAAGGTTGTCGTTGATTTTATCCAGCACCATGCAAGGAGCTTGATATTTTCCGCGAGTATACCTCCATCTAATGCTGCTGCAGCCTTGGCTGCACTGGAAATTATGCGTGAGGAACCTGAAAGAGTTGATCGATTAACAGAGATCGGTCAGAAAATGCGAAAAGGATTTTCTGGTTTGGGATTTGATATTGGACATTCTCAAACCCCAGTTATACCTATTATTGTTGGAGATGACATGAAGACTTTTGTGTTTTGGAGGGAACTGCTAAATGCTGGGGTCTATGTTAACGCAATCATTTCCCCTGCCACGCCTCCAGGTCGACAGCTTCTCCGAACAAGTTATATGGCCATCCATACCGATGAGCAATTAAATAAAGTATTAGAAATCTTTGGAAAAGTTGGTAAAGAACTTGGCGTAATTTGATTTGGACTAGATTGTCTTGATAAAAGGATTGCTGCCTAGCCGTTATTTTTTCCTGTTTCGACTGCGCTCCTCACTAAATCCATCTGGATAGCGCTCACGTAGTTTTTCAATATTCATAATTGCTATATTATTTAAACTTAATCCGCAAGCTGTAGCTGCCTCTGAGAGATACCAGAGAATATCTCCGAGTTCGTCAGCCAATTCTTCTGAAGGGATATTATGTCCATGTGCGGTGAGTTTTTTTATCATATTCGCAAACTCTCCGGCTTCACCCGCCAAACCAAGGGCTGATATTATTTGTCTTCTTTCTCCCTCTTTGCCCGCACCTGAGGTTCTTTCTGCTAGTTTTTGGTAGTCATCCATTGTCAGTTGTGTCATAAAAATTCCTTATTTTAGCTATGATTATTTATTATAATTCATGCATATTTAAAATTAATAACTTTATGTTATTTTGTTATGCATTATGCTTCATTTAGTTTATACAAATAATAATATTTAAAATATTATATTTATAAAATTTAATTGGAAATGATCTATTACCAAAAGAAGGTTGATCTATGATTCATAAAGATTTACCATTTATCGATCTGCATCGCCATTTAGATGGCAGTATTCGTCTTGAAACCATCCTTGATCTAGGTAGAAATCACAACTTACCATTGCCATCTTTTAATATTGAGGAATTGCGGCCGCATGTTCAGGTAGTGACTCCACAACCTGGCGTAATGGAATTTATTGCTAAGTTTAAGTGGATGGTAGGTGTATTGGTGGATTATGATGCCTGTCGTCGTGTAGCCTTTGAGAACGTGGTTGATGCTGAAAAAGAAGGAATTGATTACATTGAATTGCGGTTTAGCCCATGGTTTATGTCTAAACCGCATAATTTAGATCCAGCTGGTGTTGTCGCTTCCATTGTTGAGGGTCTCGAAGAGGCCAGAAAAACAACACAAACAAAGGTGAATCTAATTGGTATTATAAGCCGAACGTTTGGTCCGGAAATTGGATTATTAGAGTTGAAAGCATTATTAAGTTATAAAAATGATTTAGTTGGTTTAGATTTGGCGGGGGACGAAGCTAATTTTCCGCCTAGTCTTTTCAAAGAACATTTCTTAGCCGGAAGAGATGCTGGATGGAATGTTACAGTGCATGCTGGAGAAGCTGCCGGAGCAGAAAGTGTTTGGCAGTCAATTTTATTACTGGGAGCGACCCGAATTGGGCATGCTGTCCGGATTGATGAGGATCCAAAATTAATTGATTATATGCTTGATAACCATATTGGAATCGAGGCTAACTTAACGAGTAATTTTCAAACGAGCACTGTTCCTGATTTGTCAAAACACCCATTAAAATCTTGGTTGGGTAAAGGTCTTTTAGCTACAATTAACACGGATGATCCCGGAATCAGCAACATCGATTTGCCACATGAGTTTAATATTGCGGCAAAATTAGCTGGCTTAAATAACTCTCTTACCAGATTAGCGCAAAAAAACGCGTTGGAAATAGCCTTTTTATCCAAGGACGAAAAGGAACAACTCAAAAAAGGTTATGGTGAAGGCAAGCTTATGGTTTAGATTTGGGATTAATTTCTCCGCCTTCCCCCAATTAGACTTACGAAATAAAGGAGCTGCAGGACTGCTTGTACAAGCGCTGCAATATAGGTTAGGGCAGCTGCATTTAGTACATTTCTCACTCCACGCTCTTCATTCGGATCAGTTATTAGGCCCGATTCAGTTAACATTTGTCTCGCCCTAGCCGATGCGTTTAGCTCAACAGGAAGTGTTGTAAGGGCAAAAAATGCACCACCCGAGAAAAACGCAACACCCAGCCAAGCAAGATTCA
>JARROY010000327.1:0-3327 GCA_037383445.1 Anaerolineales bacterium
AGCGTGAATCTTCCTCAAAATCTGCCATATCTGCTGTCAAGACGGTGACATTCTTTAAATCTCGAATTTTACTCTGATCTTGAATATATTCTCTCTGTGTATTCGAATAGGATACGGCCAACACCTGACAATTTGGGTAGTTTGTGGATTGCCACACACTACCCAAATTGTCACGTGTTGGCCGTATTCTATTCGAATACTCAGCGAGAATATATTCAAGATCAGTGTAAATTTCGAGATTTAAAGAATGTCACTGTCTTGACAGCAGATATGGCAGATTTTGAGGAAGATTCACGCTTCGATCAAACAGATAAATTTGACCGGGTAATATCAATCGAAATGTTCGAACATATGAAGAATTACGAAAAATTGCTTAAACGGATTGCAACCCTACTCAAACCGGAGGGGAAGTTGTTCGTTCACATCTTTTCTCTTCGAGAATTCACCTGGGAGTATGACGCTGAAAATCCAAAAGATTGGATGGCACAAACCTTCTTCTCTGGTGGGACGATGCCGAGTGATGATTTGCTGCTCTATTTTCAGAGTGATTTAGAAGTAATCAAGCATTGGCGTTTGGACGGTCGACACTACAAAAAAACCTTGGACGCCTGGCTGAACAAACTCGATGCCAGAAAGGAGGATGTGCAGCACGTTATTACGCAAACCTACGGCTCGAAAAACAAGATTCGGTGGCTATCTAACTGGCGGTTGTTCTTCCTTTCCTGCAGTGAAGTCTGGGGGATCAAAGGTGGCCGGGAGTATCTGGTATCACATTACCTATTCAGATTAGGTGAACGAGGAAAGAAATTCTAACCAGGCAATGAAGTATGAACAGGTGATAACAATAAATGTTATTAGGTTTTGCAATAATGTACGAGAAATGCCCAAGTAAAAACGATCTACCCCAATATTTGTACCAAACTAGTAGATGGGTTGATTAGTTTATGCATCAAAATAAATGAGCGCAAGCCTTGAACCTACGATCTGGTGGTCGTAAGTTCGGCTGCTAATTCACATCAACGAACTCCACGATTTGAGGTTCTTTCTAAGCCGAATTCTAATAAATGTGGAATGGAGACAACGCTTTCAGACTCGGTATCCAACTCTATCTCCGTAGGGCTTGTAACCTGCAGGTCGTAGGTATAGCTGCTGATTCCGCATGAATTTAAGCAAAAAAGACACCTTCAAGGTGCCTTTTTGAGTAGCGGGGGCAGGACTCGAACCTGCGACCTCCGGGTTATGAGTTTAGCTGCTAAATCCGCTTGATTTCACGAACAATTTCGCCTTCTGAGCCTACTTTCAGAATTGTGGTTCTAATGAGCCCAGCAGACTTCAATGGCATTAAATTTATAAACGAGATTATATCATTATCCTTTCCAGGATGTTTTTTTGACCAGTAAAATTTCATAAATATGAAGTTGGACCATAGGTTTTCAAATCCATCCCCGGGTATAGTAAAAACAGGTCTCTGGTCATATAACGCAGCCTGTCTTATCCGTTATACTGACATATATTGGTGTAACAATTCGCAAAAGATCAGATAACTATGTGGATCGAGAAAATAAAATCATCATTTCACCGTCTGCAATGGAAGCTGACCCTAAGCTATACCGCTGTTACCGTGGGCTCTTTGTTCGTTGTGGTTTTAATGCTGGGGTATCTGTTGTTTTCAAAGGCATTTATTCCGATCGAAATTTATAAACGCGTTGTCACCCCCGAGGAATGGATCCGCGTTATCACGGAAAACGATGCTGCCCTGGTAAGCAGTATATATCAGCAGGACCCCATCAATACAGATTTGATCGCAAGCTTACTGCAAGAGGGGGAACTAACCATTACAGAATTCGATTTACTTCAAATCGGCGACTTTCAAATCCGGTTTACGACAGAGGCGCGGGGAAGCACTATTCTTCTCGATCACGAAGGAATTCTGCTTGGGCTCAACAATCCGTCTCTTATTCCTGGCGCTGTGGTTGGTCAGCCGCTTGACAGAGGCACCTTCCCAGGTCTGGACGAAGCCCTGACAGCAGCCTTAAATGGAGAAGTCGATCCAGAGCGGATATTTGTCACCCTTGAACCGCATGAACGTTTTTATTTTGCGGTCCCTGTATATGGTAAAGACGAACAAGAAGTATTGGGGGCTGTGATCATTTACATAGATCATTTACCAACCGCGAATGACATCCCCGATACGCTCATGCAGTTGTTAGGACGGAGCGTGCTGCTCCTGCTGATATCTGCCGGCCTGGTCGGTACGATCTTCGGCGCTTTGACTGCCCGGGGCATGGTTACACGTTTCGACCGGGTCTCCAAGGCGACGGATGCGTGGAGCCAGGGTGATTTCACCGAATTTATCGAGGATCCCGTTGGCGATGAGATCAGCAAGCTGGCCGTACGCCTCAACCATATGGCGGAACAATTGCAGCAATTTCTGAAGAGAAGCCAGGAGATGGCCGTTTCTGAAGAGCGCAACCGCCTGGCGCGTGATCTGCACGACAGCGCCAAGCAAGAGGCATTGGCCGCGTCCTTCCATCTGGGGACTGCCCTGACGCTTTTCGAGCGCGATCCCGAGTCTGCGAAAAGCCATCTGGTCGAAGCCGATACCCTGGTCGATTCGGTACGCGTGGAGTTGACGGATCTGATCCACGAACTGCGCCCGCCATCGA
This sequence comes from Anaerolineales bacterium, assembly GCA_037383445.1. GTDB lineage: Bacteria > Chloroflexota > Anaerolineae > Anaerolineales > UBA11579 > UBA11579. The sequence goes on from JARROY010000327.1 coordinate 2,667, forward strand.
TGAACGGCGCGCGTTTTGATGAAACTTTGAATGAATATATCATCGAGTGGGCCCACCAAACCGGAATCCAGGCCACCCTGAACGTGGAAGGATTTATCGATCTGCCTCTGGAAATCAAACAAGCGATTTACCGCATCATGCAGGAAGCGCTGGCAAATGTGGCCAAGCACAGCTCGGCGAAAAGAGTTGATGCCAGGTTGCTTTTCAGAGAAAACTCGGTTGAATTTTGCGTCAACGATGATGGTGTAGGATTTGACACTCAGGGGCAGCATGATGGGATGGGGCTCGACTCAATGCGCGAACGGGTGGAATCGCTCAAGGGTGATTTCACCATCCAAAGCGAACCCGGGCAAGGGACAAAAATCTGTATCACGATCCCCTTCGAATAAAGGATGAAGAGATGCCAGACCCAATCACAGTCATGATCGTGGACGATCACGAGATGGTGCGCGAGGGGGCAAAGGGGTACCTGGAGGCGCAACCTGAAATCGCAGTGGTAGCAGAAGCGGAATCAGGCGAGCTGGCCGTACGCCTGGCCCGTGAATATATCCCGGATGTGGTGTTGATGGACCTGGTCATGCCCGGCATGGATGGCGTGGAATCCACGCGCAAAGTGAAAGATGTCAGCCCACGTACACACATCATTATCCTGACCTCCTTC
>JARROY010000328.1:0-3309 GCA_037383445.1 Anaerolineales bacterium
TGGTTATGGATATTGAATTTTATTGGAAACGGATCGAATTTTTACCCCTTCCCGTCCCTTCCCCTTTGTCAAGGGGAAGGATGTCTGCGCAGCAGACAGGATGGGGTTGGATTGAATGCCAGCTTCAACAAGTAGAAGGGGGTAAAGAAGATCAAATTTTTCTCTTGGCGATATTTATCCATAACTACCGTTAAGTTTAAGGCTGGTTTAGTAATAACCTTGGAGAAGAATCCAAGCATCGTCTAATAACCCCAACCTGCCAATCCCCTAACCGCGCAACAACTCTTCCAGCACCTCACGCGCCATATTCGGGTCAGCTTTGCCGCGCGACTCGCGCATCACCTGCCCGACAAACCAGCCGATCAGGCTGTCCTTGCCGCCGCGGTATTTCTCCACATTCTCCGGGTTGTCGGCTACAATCTTGGCCGCTATCTCGCGGATCAACCCCGTATCGCTGACCTGCGCCAATCCCTCAGCTTCTACGATCTCTGCCGGGGATTTACCGCTCTGCTGCACCTTCTCCAACAGCGCTTTCCCGGTTGGCGTGTTGACCGTGTTGGCATCCACCAGTTTGATGATCTCTGCCAGATAGGTTGGACTCAGCTTGAGGTCTTTTGCTTCCAATCCCTGCTCGTTCAGCAGGCGCAGCACATCGTTCATCAGCCAATTTGAGATCCGCTTGACGTCCCCGCCGTAAGCCTGGTTGGCCGCTTCAAAATAATCCGATAGACTGCGCTCGCTGGTCAGGATATCAGCATCATATTCCGGCAGTCCATATTCGGTAATGAAACGCTGCCGCCGAGCCAGGGGCAGTTCGGGGTAATCCGCCAGGATTTTGGCTTTCCAAGCCTCATCCAAATGCACCACCAGCAGGTCCGGCTCCTTGAAGTAGCGGTAATCAGCCATGGTTTCTTTCGAGCGCATTTTGCTCAGGCTCTGGGTGTCTTCATCCCAATCCAGCGTCCAGGCTTCGATTTCCTTGCCAGCTTTTACCTCATTGATCTGGCGCTGGATTTCCTTTTCCACCGCCGAACGCAGCGACTCGATCGAGTTGACGTTCTTGATCTCGGTTTTTTCGTTGAGTTCAGTGCTCCCCTTTACCCGGATGGAGACGTTGGCGTCCGCCCTTAGGTGCCCTTTTTCCATGTCTGCTTCAGAAACATCCAGCCAGCGCAGCAGCTGGCGCAAACGGATCAGGTAAGCCGCCACCTCGTCTGCCGACCGCAGATCAGGGGCTGTCACCATTTCGATCAGCGGCACCCCGCAGCGGTTGAAATCCACCATCCGTCGCCCGTAATCATGTTTGGTTTTTCCGGCATCTTCTTCCATGTGCAGCTTGGTGATTCCCACCCGGCGGATCTCACCGCCTTCCAAAGGCAGGTTCATATAGCCGCCCAGAGCGATCGGCTGGTCATTCTGGGTGATCTGGTAGCCTTTAGGCAGGTCAGGGTAGAAATAGTTCTTGCGGTCAAAATACGAATCGGTCTGCACCTCGGCGTTCATCGCCTTGGCCAATAACACGGCTTTCTCCACAACGGCTTTATTCAAAACCGGCAGCACACCCGGCAGGCCGCTGCAAACGGGGCAGATATTGGTATTCGGGGGGTCGCCCCAAGAATCAGCTTTGCACCCGCAGAAGATCTTGGTCGTGGTATTCAGCTGGATGTGGGTCTCTAAACCGATTACGGCTTCATATTCTGGCATCGTTCCGTCCTCCACCTACTTCAAACCCTGCAGAACCTGCGGTTTTTCTTTGCGCCAGGCGTCATCTGCGGTGGCCACCTCAAACGCCCGCCCGATCCGCAGCAAGGTCGCTTCATCATAATCCCGCCCCAACAGCTGGATACCCAGCGGAAGGCGGTCACTGCTCAAACCGCCCATCATCGAAAGTCCCGGTACGCCGGCATGGTTGCCGGTAACGGTGAACTGGTCGGCATACTGCATCAAAACCGTGTCGCCGTACACATCCCCAAAACCAAATGCAGGGGTGGGGGTTGCCGGGGTAATAAGTGCATCCAGCCGGTAATCACCATGCGGGTCGAAGATGGTATCGAAATCGCTCCGGATCAGTGACCGCACCTTCAGCGCCCGCTGGTAATACTGCTCGCTGTACTGGGCTGCACTCACGTACATCCCCATCAGGATGCGCAGTTTGGGCTGGGCACCGAAGCCTTCTGCCCGGGTGCGGCGGTACATTTCCCGCAGGTCATCCACCCCCACCGGAGTGCGGTAGCCGTACTTGACCCCATCAAAGCGGTGCAGGTTTGAGGCAACTTCCACCCGGGAGATGACAAAATAGGTCGGGATGCCGTACTTGGTGTGCGGCATAGGTACGTTCTCTACCACCCGGGCGCCCATCTCGGATAGCCGCTCGGCGGCCTGTTCAACCGCCATTTTGATCTCCTCGGAGATCGGTTCCTCGAACATCTCGCCGCTCTCATGGTCAAAATACTGGATTTTGAAGAAATCCGGGCTGAGACCGATCCGCATCCCTTTGACACCTTCTTCCAGGGCGGCGGTGTAATCCGGCACCGGCACCGTGACCGAGGTGCTGTCATAGCGGTCCGGTCCGGCAATCACATTCAGCATCATAGCCGCATCGCGCACATTGCGGGCGACCGGTCCCGGGCAGTCCAGCGACGAACCGAAGGCGATCAGCCCATAACGCGAGACCCGCCCGTAAGTCGGTTTGAGCCCAACCACACCGCAGAAAGCGGCCGGTTGGCGGATCGAGCCACCGGTATCGGTGCCCAGAGAAAGCTGCCCCATTCCAGCGGCGACAGCTGACGTACTCCCGCCGGATGACCCGCCCGGGACTTTGCTTGTATCCCAGGGGTTGCGCGGTGCAGGCTGAAAAGCAGACGATTCCGAGGAAGAGCCATGGGTGAATTCGTCCAGATTGACTTTCCCCAACATGACTGCCCCTGCTTGCTCCATACGAGCAACCGGGGTAGCGGTATAAGGGGCAATATAGTTGGATAAGATTTTTGATCCTGCCGTTGACAGGGTGCCTTCTACATTGAAAATATCTTTAGAGGTCCAGGGCACGCCAGCCAGCGGGCCGGGAATCTCACCTGCTGAGAGTTTCTTATCGACTGCCTCTGCCTGGGTGCGCGCCGGGTCTTCCGTCAGGGTGATAAATGCATGCACTTTTTGCTGGTCTTCCTGCGTAATCTCCCCTGCCTCTAACTCGCCGGGACGACCGTCTACCTGCCGGATGCGGTTGAGAGCCGATTCCAGCGCTTCTACGGCAGAAACTTCTCGTGAGCGGATCAAAGCCGCTAATTCATAGGCGGAAAGGTCACATAG
>JARROY010000329.1:0-3308 GCA_037383445.1 Anaerolineales bacterium
GTTGTGGGAGACTTGACCATCCGCGAAAATATCATCCTGGCATTGCAAGCGCGTTACGGTTGGTTCAAATATCTCTCCGCGCAAAAGCAAAATGAAATTTCTGAAAAGTATATTCAATTGTTAGGGATTGTTACACCTTCTTCTGAACAGTTGGTCAAGAATTTAAGCGGTGGCAATCAACAAAAAGTGATCCTTGCCCGTTGGCTTGCAACGAATCCGAAAGTTCTAATTCTAGATGAACCAACTCGAGGTATCGATGTGGGAGCGAAAGCAGAAATTCAAAAACTGGTAATGCAATTAGCAGGAGAAGGCAAATCATGTATGTTCATTTCCTCTGAGTTGGAAGAGGTATTACGTGTCAGTGACCGTGTTGCTGTGCTCCGTGATCGTAAGAAGGTTGCTGAATATTCTAGTGGCGTAGACGAAAAGACTCTTATTCAGGCCATGGCAGGAGAAACATGAAACAGCCATCATTTCTTAGAAAATTCCGTGAAAGTCAGTTGTTCTGGCCACTTGTGGCCTGGGTTCTAATTCTAATTTTTGATGCCATTGTTGAGCCTGATTTCTTTAAGCTCGGCATCATAGAAGATCCTGTATACGGAAAACACTTGTACGGCAATCTGATTGACGTTTTTAATAATGGGGCGCCACTTATGGTGGTGGCAATTGGGATGACCCTGGTGATTGCAACGGGGGGTGTCGATCTATCTGTGGGTGCCGTAATTGCTATTTCCGCAGCGATGGGTGCTGTATTGATCAATCCAGCGTTAGGGAAACAATTAATCACGAATGACATCTTAACCAGGAACGCAACGAATACCCCCTTGCCTCTCATCATACTCGCTGATCTTGCAGCTGGCACACTATGTGGTTTATGGAACGGGTTATTGGTTTCTAGAGCAAGAATTCAACCAATGGTTGCCACATTGATTTTGATGGTTGCAGGTCGGGGAATAGCCCAGCTTATTACTAATGGGCAAATCATGACAATTTATTACACTCCCTATTTCTGGTTTGGGAATGGCTACATCCTGGGTTTGCCAGTCTCGATATATATTGTTGCATTAGTATTGGTCCTGGCTTGGGTATTGGTGCGTAAGACCGCTATCGGTTTGTTTATTGAGTCGGTCGGGATCAATGCTAAATCGACTTTCTATAGTGGTATCAATGAAAAAAACGTCAAACTATTAGCTTATATTTTCTGCGGATTTTGTGGTGCGATCGCTGGTCTAATCCTCAGTTCCTATGTCCACAGCGCGGATGGAAATAACAATGGCTTGAACTATGAGCTGGATGCTATCCTGGCGGTCGTCATGGGTGGGACCCTGATGACGGGCGGGCGGTTCTCCATGTTTGCCAGTGTGATCGGTGCACTTGTAATCTGGACCTTCACGGTTACAGTCTACAGCCTTGGTGTGCCGGCGAATGCATTGTTAGCTGCCAAAGCAGTATTGGTTTTGATGGTTATCCTGCTCTACTCCGATTACTCCCGCCGTTTTATGAATCGAGTATTCGAGCGAAGAGGTTCTCAACATGGTACAACGAACTAAAACTTTTGTTTTGAAACATGGTTCGCTACTATTAACCATTGGGGTTTTTCTCTTGGTTTACTTCATAGGCAGTCGGCTATATCCTGTCATGCAGAAGCCACAGGTGTTTTTCAATTTGTTCATTAATGACAGCAGTCTGCTTCTTGTTTCTATTGGGATGACGATGGTGATCCTGAGTGGAGGAGGCGGGATTGATCTTTCCGTGGGCGGGGTGATAGCTCTGGTTAGTACCGCTTCTGCTGCAATGCTTCGGAGCGGGGTAAGCCCATACATCGTACTCCCGCTGATGATCATCTTGGGTGTGGCATTAGGCGGTCTTATGGGCTGGATTATTCAATATCTCAAAGTCCAGCCTTTTATTGCGACCCTGATGGGCCTTTTCTTCGCTCGTGGTATGGCGTATATCATCAGTCTGACTTCAGTGACTATTACAAATGATTTTTATAAAACCGTTGCACTCACACCGATCAACATTCCATTTATATCAAAGGCATATATTTACCCAACAACCTTGGTAGGTCCAATCATGTTATTGGTGGCAATTTATTTGAGCTTTTTCACTCGCTTTGGTCGCACGATCTATGCCATGGGCAATAACGAACAATCTGCACTCCTGATGGGTCTGCCGGCCGCCCGTACAAAGGTTTTAGATTATGCGTTCAGTGGCTTATGCTCAGCTCTGGCAGGGATTGTCTTCAGCATGTCGTTGTTGGCAGGTTATGGACAGTTTGCAAACGGGATGGAGCTTGACTCCATTGCTGCGGTAGTGATAGGAGGAACCTCCTTAGCTGGCGGCATTGGTAATGTAATTGGCACCTTGTTTGGTGTCTTGATCCACGGAACGATTGTGTCCATTCTGCAGTTTAATGGCACATTGAGTTCATGGTGGACCCGGATTGGTGTTGGTTTGCTAACCCTGATCGCGATTGGAATTCAAAGCATATTTTCTTTCAGATCGAAGCAATCGTAAGGAAAGTTGTGGTGCCAATGAATCCTCACTCCTTCTGCATGAGAGATTATTTTCGAGGTGGGTCGTATAAGCTTAAACCAAACAACCTTCAACACAGAACTCAACCTCAGGTTGGATTGCATCCACCAATTAAACAAGATCTCTTCACCAGCAGAGATTCAAAAATAGGTGTTATTGCTGGCAGAAGAGGGGAAAATGTGCAAATTTTATTTCTTCGGAATTGGAAGAGGTCTTGCGATCAAACCTCCGACTTATGGTTTTGAGAGAAACGAAAAAGAAGACGGAGTTCGCTGGAGAATTTGATGGATGTGAAATTAGGCAGATGATCGCGGGAATCGGATGATAAAAAGCTGGTTCACAATTCAGCAATAAGCTGCGATTGGTCGGTAGATAACTCTTTCTGAATCACCAGGCATTTTTAATGGAAGCTCTCAGCTCTGAAGAAAATTGAGACCTTAAATTATGGGAGATTATCATGGATCGAAATGATTCCCAAAAAGCAATTAAACTCGGAAAAACCGCTCTCGGTATTGAACTTGGCTCGACGCGTATCAAGTCTGTACTAATTAGTGAAGATCATGCACCGATTGCAACGGGTAGTTATGATTGGGAAAACCGGTATGAAAACGGCATCTGGACATACAATCTCGAAGATATTTGGACGGGTGTAAAGGAAAGTTATCGGAAGCTAAGCAGTGAAGTGTATCAGAATTACAACACCCCACTTCAAACCATTGGTGCGATTGGTTTCAGTGCGATGATGCATGGCTATATGACCTTTGATATCA
>JARROY010000330.1:0-3292 GCA_037383445.1 Anaerolineales bacterium
GACTGCTAGGTCAGATAATACTATCTACATTATAACGAACAACAGACCCAGCATAAGCAAGGTCTGTTGAATATTAATTGGTTCCTCATCTACAATGCTAGTTCTCCCCCGGTTTCCAGGCTTTCAAATTTTGCTGACCAATTCTGGTCCTGGGATAAGTAGGTCTCGCAATGACGATTTGATTTGTTAATCTATTGCAAAGGAGCGCAGCGACTGAAGCAATCCCTTCATGACACTCTCTTACCGCACCAATTTCTGCATCATTACACCCCCCATTTAAAATTTATGAGGTACAATACCTCTTCAAGAAAGTCCCTAACCTCAATTTCCCCCCACTTTTTTGAGAACTTTAGAGTCACCAAAACTATTTTTTCGTTGCGGTGTTATTTCTAATACACGTCGAGGCAATGCTTCGCTTGTATTTTGATGGAGATTGACCATGAAAGAATTAACTGTTAAACCTGCCATTGAATTCCGCAGCCCGAGTCCTTTCCTGCATTGGGTTGGGAGATCGATTTCAAAACTAAAGGGCTGGACGATTGAATACACCGTGCCAGATGATCCAAAGATGGTGATCATCTTTTACCCACACACCAGCAACATTGACGTTCTTCATGCCATCCCGGCCGCCTTTGCCATCGGGCTTAAGCCCAATTGGCTGGCCAAGAAAGAGCTTTTCTGGGGTCCACTGAGGGGCTTCTTCCTCAAACTCGGTGCAGTCCCCATCGACCGGCACCACAAAGAGAACAAAGTCGACCTGATCGTCGATGCCATCCAGCAAGCAGACCGGGTGGTGCTGGCCTTGTCCCCCGAAGGCACCCGCAGCAGGACCGAGTTTTGGCGTTCCGGTTTCTACCATATCGCCAATAAGCTCCAAATCCCCATCCATTTCGGCTTCATTGACTATCCCAGCAAGCGCATCGGCGTCCATCCGGGTTTTGTGCCCACCGGCGATATTGAGGCCGACCTGGAGAAAATTCGAGCTTTTTACAAGGATAAGCGCGGCAAGCACCCGGAAAATGTGGGTCCGATTAAATTCCGAGATAAATAAAAAACCTCCGTATCGGCAAATAGGTCAGGCATAAACCTGGCCTTTTTTCTTTGCTCGAACCAAATTCAAATATTCCCTTTCTCCATAAAAACCAGGCACCTTCCAATTATTTGGGAGGATAAACCGGATATTTCATCATATATTCCAGGATTGAACCACCCATTCATGCCAGCTAAACTATTAAAGTCATAGCAACCAGAAGTCGTTCGGCCAGGAGGAGACCATGCCAGTTTCAGCAGTTAATCCAAGCACCCCCACACAAAAAGAGGACATCCGCACCCGGGTTCGGAAAGATTTAATCGGCACCATTCTTATAAGCCTCGTTCTGATGGTCGCCGCAGGGCGGTTCGATTGGACAACGGGATGGATCTATATCGGGCTCAATTTTTTGGGCCTCCTCGTAAATTGGAGTATCCTGATGACCAATAATCCTGAGCTTCTTGCTGCCCGCGCCCAGATCACTCAGGAGGATTCCAAACCTTGGGATCGGTTGTTTACAGCTTTCTATGGACCGATGCTCCTCCTCATCATGCTCGTTGCAGGTCTAGACGCCGGGCGCTTTAGCTGGTCGGCGGTGCCTTCATGGCTTCAAATCATCAGTATTGGCTTATTCATCTTCGGTTGGGGTTTCTCGTTGTGGGCGATGGTTTCAAATAAATATTTTGAAACCTCAGTTCGCATCCAGGAAGACCGAGGCCATACAACGGTCACCGAGGGACCCTATACAATCGTGCGCCACCCCGGTTATTCAGGAATTGCATTGCTGTATGCTGTCTCTCCCCTATTCCTCGGTTCTTGGTGGGGATTGATTCCCTCTGCCTTGCTTACGGTTGGGTTCGTTATCCGCACCGCTTTGGAAGATAAAGCTTTAAGCGAAGAGTTAGCAGACTATCCAGCTTACTCCCAAAAAGTACGTTACCGGCTGATTCCGGGAATTTGGTAATGCTCTGATCAAATATAGCGGGCTGAACCGTCACGCGCCATCGTTTTAACAGTTGTATAATACTGACAATGAACTTGGATCGACACCCCAATTTCCCCTCTAGCCATGTCCCTGCCCGCAATATAGATGTTTGGCTGCCCCCCAACCTCGATCAAGACTCTGAAATGCGCTGCCCGGTCATCTATATGCATGATGGACAGAACCTGTTTTACCCGGAGGAATCGTTTATTGGGGTAGATTGGGGAATCGACAAAGCCGTTCGCGGGCTGATCGACCGCAAAGAAATCCGACCCCCAATTGTGGTTGGGATTTGGAACACAGCCAACCGCGTGGGCGAATACATGCCTGAACTTGCCCTGCCTACCCAAGAGGACCGGGAGCAAACCGCCAGCAGGATCAAATCTTTTCCTATGGAAATATCCTACCAGTTGGCTGGTGAATCCTATCTCAAATTTATTGTAGAAGAATTAAAACCCTGGATCGATTTAAACTACCCCACTTTGCCGGGGCAGCCATATACCTCCATCATGGGCTCCAGCATGGGTGGGCTGATTTCTTTGTATGCCCTTTGCCGCTACCCTAACGTGTTCTTTGGCGCAGGGTGCCTCTCTGCCGCCTGGGATATCGCAACCGTTTCGCTGCTCCCCTACTTTGAAAGCGCCCTGCCCGACCCATCCACACACCGCATCTACATGGATATGGGCGGCAGGGAATTTTCAGATCCAGAACAGGATCATCAACTGCAGGAAATACAGTCCGCTTTCGACCACCTTGCCCGACGCGCCGGTTACCGGGATAACCACAGCCTGCTGTCGCTGACCTTTCCCAACCATGAGCATAGTGAGCTTTTTTGGAGGGCCCGGGTGGATATCCCAATCCAGTTTTTATTGGAGCAGGTAAAATCCTTCTGAATTCGTCCCCCCATGCTAAAGCCGATTAAAGTGTGAAATCTAGAAACCCCAACATTAGCCGCGAATTCAATAGCCCGATAAGGATGCAGTCCACCTTATCACAATCACTCCATCCAACAGAAAAAGCCCTATCGGGTTTTCAATAGGGCTCTTCTGATTTCCTTCTTGGCTGCGATGGTCAACGGTTATGCCCGAGGGGAGCTCTGTGGCTGAAGTGAATGGTGATGTGCTTCGTTGACTCGGTGCAAAACTAAAATGTCAATGTTCGAAGGAAATTCCAACCTTCTGTTGGGCTCTGCCATTCCTCAGAGCGTCTGGATGGTAGATGGCTTGGAGAGAGGTTATGAGAGAGAAAGTGCCACCCACCAAACATAAGGAGAAAATAAA
>JARROY010000331.1:0-3288 GCA_037383445.1 Anaerolineales bacterium
CCTTCGTGCAGCATTTAAAGCCGTGATGGGTGGAAAACAAGTAGGCATCTTGGTTCCCACCACTATTCTTGCACAGCAACATTTCAGAACATTCCGACAGCGATTGGCAGCATATCCAGTTACTGTGGAAATGCTCTCACGCTTTCGAACTCAAGCAGAACAGCGCCAAATCGTCTATGATCTATCCCAAGGGAAAGTGGATATTATTATTGGTACTCACCGTTTGATCCAGTCAGACATCAACTTCAAAGATCTTGGATTGGTTATCATTGATGAAGAGCAGCGATTCGGAGTCACCCACAAAGAACATCTTAAAAAGCTAAGAACAGAAGTCGATGTCCTTACCCTGACAGCCACCCCAATACCTAGAACACTATACATGGCACTCACAGGAATTCGAGATATCTCAACTATTAATACCCCGCCAGAAGAGCGCCTTCCTATCGTTACCCATGTAGGACCTTACCAGACAAGACTTGTGCGTCAAGCAATCCTGCGTGAACTAGAACGCGGCGGTCAGGTTTTCTTCGTACATAACAGGGTTCAAAGCATCGCGGGCGTACAAAATCAACTTACAAGGCTTATACCAGAGGCTCGAATTGGGGTCGCACACGGACAAATGGCAGAACGGGAACTTGAAAAACGAATGAGGCAGTTTACCAACGGAGATATTGATGTGCTGTTATCCACTTCGATTATTGAATCAGGGCTAGATATACCAAATGCCAATACTTTAATTGTCGACCGCGCTGATACATTTGGGCTTGCACAACTCTATCAATTGAGAGGACGGGTCGGTCGTGGAGCACAACGCGCATATGCATATTTCTTCAAGCATCATTCTAAGGCGACCACCGAAGAAAGTGCGATGCGTCTGGAAACCTTGGCAGAAAACACCCAGCTCGGAGCTGGCTTTTCGATCGCCATGCGTGATCTCGAAATTCGAGGGGCTGGCGACTTTCTTGGGACGCGTCAACACGGTCAAATTGCTGCTGTCGGTCTCAACCTTTATACCCGTCTACTTTCCCAAGCAGTCAATCAAATCAAGAAAGAAGGGCACCTCCTGCAGGACACACTCCCGATTTCCGCTGTTACATATCATCCAATTATCAGCGTTGACCTCCCATTAAAAATCTCTATCCCAGAATCGTATATCCCCGATAAAGACCTCCGATTACGCCTTTACCGCAGAATGGCCGACGCCCATTCTATGAAAGAGATTATTTCGTTAAAAAATGAGTTTATTGACCGCTTTGGTGAAATGCCAGACCCCCTTCTTAACCTTTTTTACCAGATTGAAGTGCGAACACTAGCCGAAGGGGTCGGGATTAACTCAGTTAGTGTTGAAAATGGGTTAATTACAATTCGCTTCCCATCATTACCACCAGGGAGTCCACCGCGAAAGTATCCACCGCTCGGAAAAAATGTGAGAACGGGAAAGAATGCCATTTGGTTCTCGCTAGATGACGAAAATCATTGGAAATCAACATTGATAGATGCTCTTAAGACATTAAAATCATCGAATGCAGATTAAGGCTATAACAACCTTAAAATAATTGCTATTCGTAATTAAAGATAATGTAATTAACGTGAAAGACCGACTTAAAGATAAGTCGGTCTCTTGTTTGCTAGAGTGTTTAATACGGTAAATCACTGATCGATTCAAGTTGTTGGAAACTGTGGCGAGACTTGATAAACCTAACAGTCCCTGTCCCTCCCCGCACAACAATCGATTCGGTCGTTGCTCCATTTGAATGGTAACGAATTCCATCTAACAGTTCCCCATCCGTTATCCCGGTCGCAGCAAAGAAAACGTCGTCTGAGGAAACTAGATCATCCATGGTGATCACAGATTCAAAATCGTAACCCATTTCAATTCCACGCTGAAGTTCATCCTCATTTCGGGCGTATAACTTGCCTTGAATCTCCCCTCCCATCGCTCGTAAAGCGCAGGCTGCCAGAACACCCTCAGGAGTACCCCCAACACCTAATAGCACATCAATCCCTGAATCAGGCCAAGCTGTCATCAAGGCTGCTGCGACATCGCCATCGTCAATAAAACGAATCCGTGGTCCACAGCGTCGAACTTCCGCGACAAGATCTTTATGTCTTGGGCGATCTAAAATAATCACTGTCACATCCCTCAAGCGTTTTCCAAGAGATTTAGCAATCGCGTCTAAGTTTTCCTGAACAGGTTTCTCAATATCAATCACGCCTTTTGCCCCTGGTCCAACCGCAATTTTATTCATATAAACAAACGGGCCAGGGTCAAACATTGTCCCAGCCGGGGCAGCAGCTACAGTCGCAATTGAATTTGGGCGTCCTTGGGCAAGCGGCCGGGTACCATCAATTGGGTCCACTGCTAAATCCAATTTAGGGGTTTTTCCCTTGCCCAGCACCTCGCCATTATAGAGCATCGGTGCTTCATCCTTTTCTCCCTCTCCGATGATCACTGTTGCCTCCATTTCGACGGAATTCAACATATAACGCATCGCATCTACCGCTGCCTGGTCCGCAGCTTCCTTATCATCCCGACCCATATAATGAGCAGCCATCAAAGCAGCAGACTCAGTTACCCGAACCAGTTCTAAAGCTAAATTTCTGCTTGGTTTTGAACTTGCACTCGTCATAAAAACATCTCCTAATATATATGATCCAAAAATTTTATTAAGGCAGAAATACTAAAGTCACGAGGTAATATCCAATCGAGACTGCCCACAACCAGGAATCGATTCGATCCAACATCCCCCCATGTCCTGCTAAAATTCTGCCAGAATCTTTTATATTGAAATATCTTTTAAACATTGAAATTGTCAGATCACCTAAAGCAGGTAACACTCCCAAAAATGCTGCCAGCACCATTACACGCGCAATTGTTATTGTCTCGACGACGGGTAAATCCAAAGCCCAATACAAATACAATAGCAGAGGTGATCCAATCAGTGTCAGCACTATACCCCCGATATATCCTTCCCAAGTTTTATTGGGGCTCAAACGGGGAGCAAGGGTATGTTTTCCAAAATTTTTTCCTATGAAATATGCACCTGTATCTGCCCACCAAACACAAGTTAACACTGTAAACAACCACCAATCTCCTCCCGGCAGTACCCGAAGTGCCATAAAATAACTACCTAATACCCCAATATAAACTATCCCCGCTAATGAGATCGTCAGATCTAAAACCGCATCGTCTCGTCCTCGCTCAAAACTCAGGAGATGAGATGCTGCCGCAAGCAGGATAAAAGGGACAACAAACTCCAAAGGAAGAGGTATTTTGTAGTAAGTTAC
>JARROY010000332.1:0-3275 GCA_037383445.1 Anaerolineales bacterium
TCCGCACATATGTCTGGTTCTCCTAAAATTAATTGGGGTGATGACCTGTATAAGTCTGCAGGTTGTTCAAAATTATATCTGGATACTGTGTTGAAACAGGGAAATAGGGCATTTTCTTTTAAAGGTTGATTAGAAAAATCTCGTAAGCCACTCTACATTGGTCAGCAGCCAATAAATCCCAGCAGAGACCAATCCAGTGGCTGGGATGGTGATAATCCAGGCGGTGACAATGTCGACCGCCACCCCCCAGCGGACTTTACTAAAGCGCTCTGAGGAGCCAACACCGATAATCGCAGAGCTGACCACCTGCGTGGTACTGACCGGACCGCCAAACAGGGATGCTGTAATAATCACGCTGGCGGAGGCCAATTGGGCAGAAAAACTGTGCACTGGGCGGATTTTGTAGAATTTTCCTCCCAGAGTTTTGATCAGCCTCCACCCGCCAAAGGCTGTCCCAAGCGCAATGGCACCGGCGCTGGCACCGATCACCCAGGTGGGGACACGGAATTCTTGAATGACTCCTGAGGTCACAAGGCCAAGGGTGATGACTCCCATGGTTTTCTGGGCGTCGTTGGTCCCATGGCTGAAGGCGAGGGCCAGCGAGGTAAGCAGCTGTGAGCGGCTGAAAAAATTATTGATCTTGGGTGTGGCTCGACGGGCGAGGAAAAAGATGATCTTTGTCAGCAGGAAACCGACCACAAAACCGAGGATGGGGGAGAGGAAAAGAGCGATGAGGATTTTTTCCAGGCCGGAAACGACAATTACCTCGAAGCCTGCTCCAACCATGACTGCGCCGAGGAATCCACCGATAAGCGCATGGGAAGAACTGCTGGGAATGCCCAGAAACCATGTGATCAGGTTCCAGAAGATGGCGCCAATTAAGGCAGCGAGGATCACTTCCATCGTAATGGTGTGGGGTTGAACAACATCTTCCCCGATCGTTTTGGCTACTGCCACACCAAAAAGGAAGGGTCCGGTGAACTCTGCAACGGCAACCACGCCTAAAGCCAATGTGGGGCTAAAGGCACGAGAAGAGATCATTGTAGCGACAATATTGGAAGAATCGTGCAGGCCATTGAGAAAATCGAAAACCAGGGCCAGAGCGATTAGAGCGATTACCATAAAATAGAGCCTAATTTCAGCTGGTTTTTACCACGATATCCGAGATCACGTTTGCGGCTTCGTCGCCCCGGTCTGCGGCATTGCTCAGGTGTCGGTAAACCTCGCGGCTTTTGAGCATCTCTACAACATGGTGGATATCTTCGGGCCCGCTGAAAAGATCTGCAATTGCCTCACGGTAAACATTCTCTACTCGATTTTCCAGGGCTTTCGCCCGTTGGGCATGGTCGATGGCGACACTCGGGTGCTTCCGCAGGCGTTGAACGGCCATAAGCAGTTCATAGCCTGCATCCCGCAGCAAAGAGGCAATCCGTTCCATGTAGGAGGTGGGGTTAACTTTGAGGACATGCAGCTCGTTTACAGTGCTGTAGGCATAATCCAGCACATCATCGATTGTGCGTGAAAGGGCAAAAATATCTTCCCGGTCAAATGGGGTGACGAAGGTTCGGTTGAGTTCATCGATTAAAATGCGGCGAACTTCATCTGCTTCCTTTTCTTTGAGACGTAGATCGGAAGCGGTATTGTCTTCCTGGGTTTTTATAAACCGCACCAACAGTTCCAAGCCTTCTAAGGTCAGGGCGGCTTGTTTTTCAATCAGGTCGTGAAATAAGTCATCTTTTGGTTTTAGAAATTTAAACATTTTTCTTTCTCGTAGCATTAAATTATTGGTCGGACTTTCTATTTTAATATATTTTTACAGGTTTATGTGAGTTATAGATGAATAAAAAAGATACTTGGTAGGAGTTTGCTAGGAATTACAGCTCAAATATTTATCTTTTCTAGGTAAATGCGGTTGAGAGCCGGGGTAATATACCTGAATGGTAAGGTAATAAAAAACAGGATTGCATCGTCAAAATCGCTTAAGGAGACTGTCATGGAATTTATAAACCGCTTTTTTAATGCCATCACCCAGCTTCATCCGCTGCATCCGATGATTGTCCATTTCCCGATTGCCCTGAGTGGGGCAGCCTTTGTGTTTATTCTGCTTGCGATATGGAAGAAAAACCCGGTTTTTGAGAAAATGGCATTTGGCAATTTGGTCCTCACAGTATTTGGGACGATTGCCGCAGGTGCCACTGGGATTTATGACAACCAGATCAATTACCTAGGAGATGCGCCAAATGCTCCAGTGAAGATTATTTTAGCCTCGGTTCTGTTGGTCGTTTCAGCAGCGACTGCGATTACTAGATGGCGCAAACCTGAGGTTTTTGATTCATCCGGCAGAGCATTGTATGTTGGGGGATACTTGATCAGTTTCTCCCTCGCCCTTATCCTCGCATTTTTAGGCGGGGTGATTTTGTACGGATTTTAATTTTTTAGGAGACAAATATCTTTATGAGAGAAAAAACCAAGTACTCACGAAGTCCGTTGTATCTAGGACTACCGTTTATCATTATCCTGGTGATGGTCATGGTTCTGGCCGCCTGCGGGCAAACCAACACTTCACAGGATTCAGCTGCACCTTCAGGCACCAGCTCCGGCAGTGATGTGGTTGCTGATTCAACAAGCGCCCCGACGGTCACTGAAAGTTCAGAGGTTGAGGCTACTCCCAAAGAACAGATGCCAGAACCCACTGCGACAACTGAGCAAATTGCACCGGTTGAGGGTGGTGTGAGCTATGGTGCAGACGTTTCTCAGATAATTCAAAGCCGCTGCATTAACTGCCATGGTGGAGAGAAAATTGAAGGTGAATTGGTCATGCTCAGTTATGAAGACCTGATGAAAGGCGGGGAGTCGGGTCAGGTGATTGTTGCTGGCGACGCTGCCAACAGCCTGCTGGTTCAGCTGATTACCGAGATGGAAATGCCCAAGAGAGGGCCCAAACTGACTCCGGTTCAAATTCAATTGATCACAGATTGGGTCAACCAGGGAGCATTAAATAACTAGCCTGATACTACATAAAAAGCTACTACCCTCTGTTATGGAGGGCAGTTTTTTCTTAAGGTCAGGAAATAGGGCGGATTAAATTGGCTTTAGGACGGCTACGGCCACCCCTCGGATGAAAAATTTGTCATCTTTATTTTGGTCTGCTTCGGTAAAGTCCCACTGGCTGTTCTTACCAGTAAAATCATCAGATTCGCTTTCTGCTTTTAACGTGATAGTTTTGCCCTTTTTCGAGTAGCGTTTGAGGGTCGCCCTGGATCCATCCACACCGA
>JARROY010000333.1:0-3274 GCA_037383445.1 Anaerolineales bacterium
TTTGTAGCCCGCCTCTTTGCCAAAATCCTGGTGAATATTGAGCACTTCCCCAATCTGGTCGCCTACATCGAAGACAGGATTCAGTGCAGTTTGAGGTTGCTGGAAAATCATCGAGATGCGGTTGCCTCGCACATGGTTCATTTCGCTTTCTGTTAGTTTTAGCAGATTGGTACCATCGAACAGAATCTCTCCCGATTCTATCCTACCAGGTTTAGAGATCAAGCGCATGATTGAAAGAGAAGTTACGCTTTTCCCACATCCTGATTCTCCCACAAGCCCCACAATTTCACCGGGGTTGACATGAAAATCTACACCGTCTACTGCTTTGACAACACCGTCTTCAGTATGGAAATATGTTTTCAGATTTGACACTTTTAAGATTGGTTTATTATAATTTTCTTGCATGTTTAATCCTCTAGGAAAATGCTAAACTTGAAATGATAACCATCTTACAATTTAACGTGCCAGCATGCAGCCCAGTGATCCGGTTTATGTTCTACAAGTGGGGGTTCTTCCAACCCGCATTGCTCTGTGGCCGCTGAACAGCGTGGATGGAACCGGCAACCCGTGGGCGGATTGATAGGCGTGGGAACCTCGCCCTCCAGAATGATGCGCTTCGATTTCACAGTTGGGTCTGCTACCGGGATCGCAGACATTAGCGCCTTTGTATAATAATGTAAAGGATTGAGATATAAATCATCGCATGAGGCTTGCTCCACGATCTTCCCCAAATACATAACTGCAACCCGGTCTGAAATATGTTCAATTACTGAGAGGTTATGAGCAACAAATAAGTAGGTGAGATTGAACTCCTCTTGCAGGTCTTGTAAAAGATTCAAAACCTGTGATTGGATTGAAACATCCAAAGCTGATACCGGCTCGTCACACACAATGAAATCTGGGTTTAGCGCCAGAGCGCGGGCAATACCAATGCGCTGCCGCTGCCCACCAGAGAACTCATGAGGATAGCGACGGGCATGGTACTCTGCCATACCAACTTTTTGGAGCAAATCCACCATGATCTCACGCCGCTCTTTGGGCGTGCCGACCTTATGGATTTCTAGTCCATCGATAATAGAATCACCAATAGGTTTGCGAGGATTAAGGGACGCATAAGGGTCCTGAAAAATGATCTGCGCTTGTCTACGCATATCTTTGAGACCCTTCCGATCCAGATCGTAAATATTGTCAACTTTATTAATTTTAACTCGTCCACTGGTTGGTTCTAACAAGCGCAGCATTGTCATTCCCACAGTGGTTTTGCCACACCCTGATTCTCCAACCAATCCTAGGGTTTCACCTTTTCGGACGGTAAAGTTGACGCCGTCAACTGCCCTCACCCAGTCCACCACTTTCCTTAATACTCCTCCTCGAACCGGGAAATATTTAACTAAATCTTCAACAACAATGAAATCCTCTTCGGCCCTGGAAGTATTGTTATTCATATTTTTATCTGTAAAATTACTTTCCATATCTTGTCCTAATCCTGAATAGTTGATTGTTAAGGCTTATGCAAGTTCGGATACCGAGTTCTCTAAAATTACTAGTGCCCGAACAAGGTGATTTTGATTGATGATTTATCCTTGAGCATAGAGCAAATCCATCAATCATTGTTATGCTGTCCGGGTACTAATGCATAAGCCTTAATCTATTCATCCTTAAACTATATGAGAAACACTCACCCGTGTAAATATCTCACGCTGTTCTAATTCTATGAAGAAAGGCTCTGGATCAATTGCTGCTTCAGGGGCGTAAACTCCACTGTCAAAGCGGCCTTCAGCCAGCCAGACTGCCGCGATAGCAGGAGCAACACCTGTAGGAAGCGCTCCCTTGCATGTTAGGGTGCCCAGCCGATAAGTGATTTCCTTCCCATCTTTTGTGCCAGTAATTACAGTGACGATTTCTTTGGCCCAATCCGGCGGTTTTGCCGTGGCTGGGGCCAGTAGATCAGCAACAGAATGTACATATCCCGACAACAAAGAGACCATCAGGTCGCGTGGCACGACCGGGACTCCATTGATATCCACTGCATCTTTGCTAGCAAAACCGAAATCTGCCAGCACACGCACTTTTTCGACGGTATTCTTGGCCATGCCCCAATAGTTGATCTTGAAAAAGCATTCCTGCACACCCTTATCCTTGAAGGTGACGGGGAGCGTGGCCACCTCGGAATGAAGTGATAGGTGCATAGGAAGCAGGCCCAGAGGCGATTCGAACCAATAATCCTCAAAGCCAGTCAAAGGTTCCTTGGCGACAAACTCGCCATTTTCGAAAACCATCGGCTGTACGGTTATCTCATCCAGGATAGTAGGAACGGCATAGGAAAAACGCAGGTCATCTGGTGAAGGGGGTTTAATGCCATCGTAGATTTTGATGCTTTCGATGGTGTCCAGCCTGTCAGCAGCGTAGCGAGTTTGAATGTTGGGAATCCCCGGGGCAGAACCCATACACAATACCGCACTGACCCCTCCGCCGGCGAAACGATCGTTTAATTTAAGCTGTTCTCTAGTCCCGTAGAATAGTCCCCCCATATCAGTGTAGTGCACACCAGCCTTGAGGCAGGCTTCCATCACGGCCAGATTTGTGTAATAAACACTGGCATTCAGGCAGACATCCGACCCTTCCAACGATTTTACGAAGTTTTCTTCATCATTGATGTCCACCTTCAACACCTTAACTTTTGGGTTTTCCAGATAGTCAGCTACAACCTGTGCGCCCTCAGTGTTAATATCGGCAATAACGACTTCATCTACCCGAACGTCATTTGCCAGGTCTTGCACTGAGATGCAGCCCATCTTCCCGGCCCCACCAAGAACTGTGATTTTCATTGATCATTCTCCTTGAAAGAAATTACTTAATCAAATAAGATATTTCGCTTTTGAGTTTTTCACAAAAGTAAACGCAGAATCAGGATACCTTATCGCGGATTCGATAATATGTTACGGCGAAAGGTAAAAACCAGGGTTTGTCCCGGTAAAAGAAATAAGTTTGGTGCGGAATTTCCATGAATGGACTGCTTTGTATCTTGCCATTGATCAGCCAGGCAATTTCACGACCACAATATAAAGCTGTATGTAATCCATGCCCTCCATAACCGAAGGCGTAGTGGATGCCATCTTCAACCCCGATATTTGGCATAAGGTCAAAGGTTAAACCCAATTGCCCTGTCCAGGTATGAGTAATGTGAATTTTTGCCAATTGCGGGAATGCGCGTATCATTTCAGCCTGCAAGATTTTTGCTGATTCCTGTAGATCTAAGGTTGTGCTTAGATTA
>JARROY010000334.1:0-3876 GCA_037383445.1 Anaerolineales bacterium
TTTTACGCCAGGCAAAGAAAACCACCCCTAAAAATACCAGCAGAGGACCCGTTACCAGCAAGATGTGAGGCAGAATCCCGATTGGGTAGGAGGGATTCGGGAATAAACGGTCCCAAAGCAGGTAAGAGGTGAAAGAGGAGAAAAAGACCTCTTCTGGGTTGCCGGAATTTACCACCCAGTATTGTTGAGCAGCCATGCCAAACAAAACTCCAACCACCACCCAGCTGACCGGCTGGACCAGATAACGGAGACCAGATCGCCATCCGCCGGAGGGCACCGGTTTTTCCATAAAGTAAAGCGTGGCAGCCATCAGCCCAGCCATCGGCACCCAATTAATGCGGGAAAAGCCTGCATATATTGAAATGACGGCTACCGCGATCATCGTTTTCCAAAACCGGCTGGGATCCACCAACCAAAACACCAGCATCACCACGACAATTAAATGGTAGAAAACCGGTCCCTGGAATAAATACAATCCGGCCCAGGCCACAAAAACCTGTGGTAAAGCGCAGGATCACCTGCCACAAGCGGTGCACCCAAAGGGGAGAATCGGGAAACAGGAACGGGAAAGCCTGCATCAAGTAGCGAGTCAGGTGCATGGTCACCCAGGGAAGGTCGTGCCCGTAAATCCTCTCCGCAAAGAAGGTAGAGGCCAGGTAGTAGCGGGTGGTCTCAGACCACCACAGCGAAAACGGATAATTGGTGACATGCGGGAAAAAGGTGGTCAGGTGATAAATCACGGCCATCGAAAAAGCGGCATAGGATAAGCTTTCCAACCAGGTTTTTTGCCAAAAAGCTATGATGCACACCGCCAGCGCCAAGGCCAGCCATAAAAAAATTATGTGGCGGGTCCAATTCTGGGCAAAATAAATCTGGAAGCGGCTGAACATTAGAACAGGGAAAGCAACCATCAGTCCTGCCATCAGCGGCAGCAGCCCGTATCGAAGCCGAGCCAGACTTGTCGGCAGAACTCGCAGCCAACCTAAGACTCGCTCTGCTCCACCCATCCAGGTCAATAAAAGAATCCCGATTAATCCAGCAGCGGTAGTCCAAGCTCCAATCTGCAAGATACGCAGCTTGACCGACAGCGTCACCCAACCTTGAGTCTGAATTAGGTTGGAAAAAGCAAAGACCCCAATGGTGTTGATGATCACCAAGATCAGCAGCGACCACTTCAGCAAGCGCTGGCTATTGCCGTGGATCAATTTCGGCGTCTTTTCCATCAAGATTATCAGCCTATTTGGAAAGCCGCGCTAAGTCAGCCTCCACCATGATGCTTACCAGTTCTTCAAATCCGATGGTCGGGGACCATCCGAGTTTTTCACGGGCCTTGCTGGGATCCGACACCAGGAGATCGACCTCGGCCGGCCGGTAGAAAAGCGGGTCTTGCACCACGTAATCCTGATAATTTAAGCCGACATATCCGAAAGCTGCTTCGCAAAATTCCCGGACGGATTTGGTTTCTCCGGTTCCAATCACAAAATCTTCCGGCTCGTCTTGCTGGAGCATCAGCCACATGGCGCGCACATAATCCTTGGCATACCCCCAATCTCGGCGGGATTCCAAATTACCCAGGCGCAGTTCAGTCTGCAGACCTGCTTTAATCTTGGCAACTCCATCCGTAATCTTGCGGGTGACAAATTCCAAGCCGCGGCGCGGGCTTTCGTGGTTGAACAAAATCCCTGAAACCGCAAACAGGTTATACGATTCTCGATAGTTGACCGTAATCCAATGTGCATAAGTCTTGGCGACTCCATAAGGGCTGCGCGGGTAGAATGGGGTGTTTTCATTTTGCGGCACCTCCCGAACCTTGCCAAACATCTCGCTGGAACTGGCTTGGTAAAAACGCGCATCTGGTTTAGCCATCCGGACCACTTCAAGAAGGCGTGTTACACCCAGACCGGTTACTTCACCAGTCAGTGTGGGATGGCTCCAGGAAGTCGGTACAAAAGACTGTGCACCGAGGTTATAAACCTCATCAGGTTTGCAATCTAGCACCAGGTTCATCAGCGAACTCTGGTCATGCAGGTCGCCCTGAACGATGCGGATCTGGTCTTTTATGTGTTCAATTCGTTCCCAGGTTACGGTGCTGGAACGGCGCACCATTCCAACCACATCATATCCTTTTTCGAGCAGGAATTCCGCCAGATAAGAACCATCCTGACCGGTCATTCCCGTGACAAGTGCTGTAGGCATATCAGCCTCCTAAGTTAAAATTCAATCAACGAATTATAACCTTGGAAACAAAACGGTCAAGGGGAGGAATGGAAGCCGCATGTTGAAAATTTACCTCTATCCAAACAAAAATTTTTTCTGCTGGCTTATTCCATCTCGCGATAAACCCTCTGCCGTTCTTACACAAAGCGGATAACGAAATACAGGGCATATCAGGTTTTCAAGATGTGACCCAGGCAAATCCCTGAAAACAAGGCGAAAAAACATGAAGTACGGTTATAATAGGGCACGTCCTAGCGATGTAAGTAATTCCCTCTGGAGGCAGAATGAGGCGTGAACTAATCACCTGGAATGAAGTCCATCAATTAATCGACCACCTGATGGTCCAGTTCGATCATGAATTTCAAGCGATGCTGATGATCACACGCGGGGGGATCATCCCTGGTGGTATGCTGGCAGAAGCCATGAATATCACCCATATCCTCACGGCTGCTGTCGATTTCCCGGCCAAAGTAGAAAGCGACGAATCTAAATTATTGGTCTGGCCGAAGTTTATCCAATTTCCGGAATCAGAGACAATCGGGGGCCGCCGGGTTTTGGTCGTAGATGATGTTTGGGGGTCTGGCCGCACGATCACCGCAGTTAAGAACCGGGTATCTGCCGCAGGAGGCAACCCCTATACCTGCGTGCTGCATTTCAACCCGTATCGAAACCTCTTCGGCACCGCCCGGCCCGACTATTTCGCCGCCAGCACAGATGCACATATCGTTTATCCATGGGAAGTGGACGAAGGCCCTGATCGGATTCTAAGTTCCAATTAACTGTGGTTCGGTACGAAACACCCCCTAAAAAATAAAACCTTGGGAACCGCGGCCCAAAAAAGATTTGGCCAAGGATGTCCTTAGATTTCAATACGCTCATTAACGAGGAGCAAGATATGTTCAAAAACAAGACAATCGCTTTTATCGGACCAGGGATGATGGCCCAGGCCATGATTGCTGGATTGGTGCGCAATAAAGTTGCCCCACCCGAAAATATCCTCGCCTCCGGGCCGCGGCAAGAACGCGTGGACGAACTGAGCGAACGGTATGGCATCCAGCCCTTCACCGATAATGCCAAAGCCGTCCAGGACGCGGACATCATTGTCCTTTCAGTAAAACCGCAGCGGCTTGAAAAAGTGCTGAGTGGAATCGCTGGGGATGTCCGGCCAGATGCCCTGGTTTTATCCATCCTTGCCGGGGTCGCCATTGGAAAAATCAACCAAACACTGAAAGACCGATCGATCGTGCGCGCCATGCCCAATACCCCCGCCCGGATCGGACAGGGTATCACGGTTTGGACCACAAATGCACTGGTGTCACCCGAACAGCAGGAACTCGCTCGCCAAATATTGCTGGCACTCGGGAAAGAAACCTATGAGATGCTGGTGTGCACTTAGGGTTTTCCCGCCGGATTGCAGAGCAGCTTGTCGTCGAGACCGTGCGCGGTTCAGTCAATTATTACGACCTTAACGATGAGCACCGTCACCTGGCCCGCCTGCGTAACCAAGTCACTTCCCCTGGGGGCACCTCTGCCGAAGCTCTCTATTATTTGGAAAAAGCCGGCTTTCGCACTGCACTTTCCAGAGCTATCTGGGCAGCATATGAAAGGTCTTCAGCTCTGGGCAAAGATAACTAAACCACAATTTATAGAAAGACAATC
>JARROY010000335.1:0-3224 GCA_037383445.1 Anaerolineales bacterium
CTATCGAACCCTGTTCGATTAAAGCAAAAGAGGTGTTGAAGTCATTCAGCACCTCTTTTTTGTTTTAAACCACACCCCATCTAAATATTTATGAATCTTGTACACCTATTTTGACGGTTATTCTCCTGCCTTCTCCAAAACTGCATCCATGGATACCCAATAAATATCCGGGAAATTGGTCGGCGCATCGCGGTTGGAAACAAAGAACAAAAAGCGGCCATCCGGGGAGAGAGCCGGGGTGGCTTCCTCAGCCTCAGAATTGATCGGCGGGCCGAGATTCTCAGGCTCCGACCATTTTCCGGATGGCTGGTGGAAACTGATGTACAAATCCCCCACCCGCCCGTCTGGAGTGAGGTTGTCTTCCCTCCCGACCGAGTAAAAAATGATAAAGCCCTCGTCTGGGGATACAACCGGCTCCAGTTCGATCAGCGGGTCCTGATTTGAGAGGGCGTCCACCTTGGTTGGCATCTGGTAGACACCCTCAATTTCTTGGGTCATATATAGACCTGGGCCGCCCAGTGAGGGGTAATTGGCCATATAATAAATGTGCCCGTTATTGGTCACCGAGACATCCCACTCACCATCCTTGGAGTCAATCGGCATATCCAGGTTGCGCGGCTCTCCCCAGCTGTTCTCATCCCGTTCTACTACCCAGATTTGATACTTAGGTAAAAGGGGTGTGGTTGGGGTCAGCGGTCGATTAGACCAAAAATACAGCCGCTGGCCATCCGGAGTGATAAAGGGTCCCACGTCCTGAAATTCAGAACTAAAGGGCGCCAATACCGGTTCAGACCACTCGTCCTCCTCCAAGTAGGTAACCAAGATCATCGAGCGTCCGCGTGCAACGCGGGTAAAATAGGCCTCTTTCAGATTTGGGTGCAGGGCAAGGTACAGTTCGATTCCCTCGGTAGAAACCAAACCAGGTAAAAACATCTCCGGCACCAATCCAGGAGCAGGTTGGCCCAGGTAGATTTCCCGGTCCACTGTAATTGTTGGGGTCAATCCTTCCGGTGTGGACGTATCAAGGCCAGGAACTGTTTGTGTGGCAATGAGCGTTTTTTGCACCGAATTGGCCGGGTCCCCGGGAGAATTGCCGCTGCACCCGGTAACCATTAACACCAAAATGAAAAGAAAAGCAACGAACAGGTGGGGAGATGCCAGAGAATATCGCGGTTTCATAGATAATTCCATTTTACCTGACATAGCGACAATTCAACGAGGGTTGGTTGTGCGAAAAGTGTGCCTGAGACAAGCCTATTTCTCTGAAGATAGGATTTTCCGATCCGTTGTGGTCAAATCATCCAATAACCACTGATGTTTTGAACCTTCGATAGGAAAAACAGAAACGTGTAGGGGCGTACGGCCGTACGCCCCTGCCTTTTCTGTTATAAAAAAGCCTGATGGAAGCATGCACTATCCACCAGGCTCGAAACGCTTTCCAGCAGCGGAGCTAGCTTACCTGGCCTTTTACTTCTCCTTCAACACTATCTGCCCATGGATAAACTTCGGTCCCCTGAGCCGCGGCGCGGATTGCCGGATCATCTGAATAATGGCCGCGCTTCTCAGGGGGGATGAGCTGTGCGATATGCCGCATCATCTCGTGGCCAACCTCATCGATCTGCCGGCGCCGCTCACGTCCCTTACCCGTGATCGTCGATGGCTGATAGGGTTTGCCGATTTTAATCGTCACTTTAGCGCGTTTAAAACGTTTGAGCGCGGGGAAAACCTGGTCCATGCCATCCAAACCAATCGGCAGGACTTTGGCATTCGTGCGAGAGACCAGGAAAGCGGCGCCCGGCCGGGGCGGCCTCAATACCTGAGCCCAGTTCCCGGCTTCCGGGAACACCGCGAGAAACCCGCCCCGATTGAGGACCTTTTCAGCTTCTCGCAGGGCAAAGGTGGAGCCTGTGCCGCGTTTGACCGGTAGATACCCCCATAAGCGCGGGATGAACAAGATAAAAGTGGGAGCATGCGGGTTAACCGCCCCGCCAATAAATTCCAGGGGAGCCGGGCTGACCCGTACAAATGCGGCCGGATCGACAAAGCTGAAATGGTTGCCGACCACAATCAGCGGACCCTGTTCAGGGAAATTATCTTCGCCTTCGATGGTCAGGTCCGTCAGGAGCCAGAAGGCCAATTTAGACAGCCAGCGCATAAATTGCCGCAGCGGCCGCCGCTTTTTTAATTGTTCTGCTTCAATATTTTTGGCAAATTTGGTCACAGAATCAATCACCCGGTTCCGGCACAACCTGGCCAAGGGCAACTTTGCGTCCTTCTTTTTCATTGACGAACAGCAGCAAGCCCAAACCAACCATCAAGAACAATGCGATGGAAAAAATAGCCTGCCGGTGCCCGAGCTGGATGGCCAGGTCCGGGGTAATCCCAGCGGTTTCATGCATCACCGTCAGCCGGTGGGCAACAACCCCGAACAAAGTCGGTCCGATGAACGAAGACGTCCGCCCGACCATCCCGAAGAAGCCGTAAAATTCCGCACTCCGTCCGGGAGGAGCAAAGGCGCCGATCATCGTGCGGCTGAGGGATTGAACCCCTGTGAGGGCAAAACCCGCCAGTGAGGTAATCGCAAAGAAACCGGCAACTGAGTTGTTGAAGTAGATCAGAACCACGGCCAGGATCATCAAAATGAGAGACTGCACCAATCCGCGTTTAAAGCCCATTTTCTCGCCCAAAATACCGTAGAGATAAGCCCCAGCCACGCTGGCGACCTGGACAAGAATCATCATAATGATCAGTTGCTGCTGCTCCATGCCGTAGAGCACCGCTCCGACAATCGCCGCGAAGTCGAGGGCTGCGATGATACCATCGTTATAAACCAGAAAGGCCAGCATAAATTTGAGAAATTCACGGTAATGGTTGACCGAGCGAACGGTGGTGCGCAGCCGGCGGTAGGCCAATTTAAAATAATTATCACCGGCCTTCAGCGGGCGCGGTTCTGCCTTTTCTTTCAGCCAGAACCACATCGGGACGATGGAAAGTGCGAAGAAAACCGAAGTAATGATAAATGACAGCCTGGTGATAAAATCCCCGCCGATGAGCATGATCAGCGCCAGCACAATCACCAAACAAACAATGCCACCTACTGAACCAATCGCCCAACCGGTGCCAGATACTTTGCTGAGTTCATCCTGGGTGGCAATTTCCGGCAGCAAAGCGTTATAGAACACCTGCCCACCACGATAGCCAATCTCGGCCAGGATGAAGAACAG
>JARROY010000336.1:0-3222 GCA_037383445.1 Anaerolineales bacterium
CTAAAACCGTCAACGACACACTGCTCACATTGGCTTTCAGGTTGTTCTTTTGAATTGTACAGGACCCCTCGGCATTCGTTGTACAGGTACCATTGCCTGAGACACCATTAGTCCAGCTGTAGTTAACCGAAACACCTTCCACCGGCAACTCAATAGAGTCATGCACTAAAACAATTATCACTGCGTCCCACCGGTTGCGTGAACCCGTAGAAGAAAATCCACTCAAGTCACCAATGTGGATCGTTCCTGTGGGTGATTGTGTTGGCGTGGGCTCAGGTGTACTTGTCGGCGTTGATCCATTACTGATTCCAATGACCTCAAATTCTCTTAGCCAGTTTCGTAACTTAGCATCGTTCCAGACTGTAGATTCCATTCTCACATAGCGTGCTGAGGCAACACTAAGAATAACCGTATCATTGCCGCCATTTTCACTGGCTGTGCTGAAAACGGTGCTCCAGGCAGTTGCGTCGTCAGATACCTGGATCGTGTAGCTGGTTGCATAGTTTGCATCCCATTCCAATACGACTTGGTTTATGGATGCTGTGCTGCCCAGATCCACTGTGATCCATTCAGATGACGGTCCTCGCCTCCCCTTTACCTGTTTGGATTGCCAATAAGTACCCAAATCACCATCCACAGCCATACCACCATCGTGGGCAGTATCCTCAGATGAAGAAACAGTTACAGGCTGGTTCAAAGCCAGATTCACGTCCGGTTGGATCGTTGGCGTAGGTGTAGGCGTTGCGGTTGGCAATGGTGTTGGCGTTGGTGTGGGTGTTGATGGAGGGTTAGAAGTGATCCAGTCGAAAGCGGAGGACAAGTCCAGGCGGCCGTAGCCAAACACATCGTCCGGACCTTGTGCGCCTAAATCTACTGCTGAGTTGATCAGTGCATCTGCCTGAAACCCAGCATCCAGATTAGGATAGACCGAAAGCAGCAAAGCCAATCCACCTGCCACGTGTGGAGCAGCCAGAGAAGTGCCAGATTCAGTGGTATATATGCCGTACAACGCGGTCGTACGGATGTTGACCCCTGGGGCTACCATTTCTGGATAAGGGCTAGTCGAACCGCCACAAGTCGAAGGTCCACGGCTGGAATAAGCGTAGATCTGATCGTTGTTATCAACCGCACCCACGGCAAATGCAGCCGGGTTGTTGGCCGGGCTGTAGCTGGTACCGCTGTATGGACCACCGTTACCGGCTGCAAAGATAGGCAGGATTCCGGCAGCGCGCAAGGTTTCCAGATCCAGTTCAAAATCGAGATAGCAGCCAGGATTGGCATACGTCCAGGAATTATTGACTACCTGGGGCGCGTCAGCCGTGTTCGGGTTGCCATCCGGATCAAGCAGCCATTGGAAACCCTGGTGGATGGCCGTAGCGGTGGACCCGCCCTGGTCATTGAATATTTTGACAGCGATCCACTGCGCATCCGGTGCTACCCCAATGGAGGTTCCTCCCGCATCACCCCCGACCATAATACCTGTTGTCCAGGTGCCATGACCGTTAAGATCTACCGGTGTGGAATGCTGGCCATATGGGTCATACCAACTGTTCGTGCCACCACGCCAGCGCGAGCTGAGATCAGGATGCGTAGCATCCACACCGCTGTCCAAGCTGGCAACAACAACTCCCTGACCTGTATAACCTTGATCCCAGAGTGTTGGAGCGTTCACCAGCGAGACGTTGGCTTCAGGAGTTCCATAAGTTGGGACGATTTTTATATTATCTGGGGTGATGGTGTACACATCAGGATCCTGGGCAAGGGTATTGATTACTTCAACCGTAGCCGTCACAGAGAAACCATTAAACACCCACAATGGGGTGAAGCTATCTACTAAACCTTGAGAACGGTAGGTGTTGAGCAAGCCTGTCAACCGCCCCTGGGTTCCATTAGCAGTGGCCTGTAATGCCTGGATCACGCCTTGTAAACGCGCAGCTCGATCTGCTCCATTGACTTGTGACAGATCAGCTTGTTTATCAAGCGTGACAATCACCGTTAGCATATCACCTGGTGCGGAATTATCCAGGATGGCTTGCAGGGAACTGTCGACTTTTTGCGCTTTTGGCGCTAACTGTTGCCAGACATCCACGCTTGCCTGTGCGGATTGATATGCCCCCAAAAGCGAAAATGTAAGGACGAAAATAAGAAAATATGGGATGAATTTCTTCATGATTACCTCAAAAGGTGCAATGCTGATTGATTGAACAATAACTGGCTCCACTCGCACCAACTGTGAACCAGGTATCTGGTTGAACCATTATTCCACTGCAACAGGTTCAACCTTTAGATTCTCAAAGACGACACTGATAGGCGTGCCGCTTTTGATAATATTTTCCCGGTTTGGAAACATGATGATAATGGTTTTATTGACCAACATATGTCTGCTGACATGCGGCGAAGGGATCAGTGTGTCACCCACCAGCAGAGCGAAATGCCCTTCTTCGATCAGTTGTTCTGCCTTTTCACGGTCAAGCACTTTCATACGCACGTCGACAATACTATCCCTGGCAGTGGTAACCGCCTGGAGTACCTGCAGACCGTATTCCTCCTCCAACGTTTGGAGCGACAATTCCGGTTGAAGTCGAACCTGCCATAAGAAAAACACATGTTCGTGATCTAATTCGGGATAAAGTTCATCCAGCCGAAAAGCGCCAATATTGACCACCGCCAGGCTAACTAGACCGACAGCCATCAACATGTAGCGCCAGTGATTGGCCAGTTGAACTGTGGTTTCTTCGGATGGTACACCCTTCAAAAACCACATCAAGGCCAACATGCAGAAGAAGCCTTCCACAATCATAGCCGTCGTCCCCCAGGGATCGATCCATTCTTCCACCGGCAGCCCCGGTAACCCGATCGTCCTGCTCCAAATGAAGGCGAGGATAGATCCCCCAGCAACCGAAATTCCTAATACCCAGCCCCAGGTTTTGTTGCGATAAATCCCATACGCTGCCAGCAGCGCGCCGAGAAAGTTCGCAACAAATAGGTACCCTTCAATCCAGGCTTCTTCAAAAGCATGGTCAGCTGAAAAGTAATGCGTGAGACCAACCTCAATAATTAAGAAAATGGCTAATCCTCGCAGTATTTTGTTTTTCATGGAAGAGCTCCTCTCACTCTCGAAACATACGGATATAAAAAAGTGTTATTTGGACCGAATAGTCTCCAATTGGAGATCGCCAAAGATGATGTTTACAGGATCGCCCGGTTTAAGGGCATTGCCTA
>JARROY010000337.1:0-3746 GCA_037383445.1 Anaerolineales bacterium
TCAATGGGTCGGGAATTTTAACACCTCATGGGAAGGTGTTCAGCAGGAAGATAACAAAAAATATGTTGATGTGATAAAGCTTTCTGGAAAAATTGGCAGCCAAGAAACCCTAGAAGCAATCATTGTGTATGATGTAAAACTGGTACAAGGTTCAGTGACATGGACGGCTCCTGTGGAGAGCTTTCAACGCCTTCCACAACCTGGAATCGAATCCGATTGTGCAGTTCTAAAAGAGCAGACATCTAACTTGATTGTGGATATTCCTGGAAAAGATGTCTACAAAATTTATTCATTCATCACCGATTATTTGACCTATTCAACAGTAAACATGGATCGCACCAGCACCTCCGCATTGAAGGCATATGAGGTGGGTTCATGTGTCTGTGCGGGATATGCTCGATTGATGACTGCCCTTTGTAGAGCTTCAGATATTCCTTCTCAAATGGTAATCGGTTTTGTATATCCGGATCCGTGGTTTGCATCTAAACCTTCTTCTGTCTCTCAAGGCGATGCGCATGCCTGGGTGGAATATTATTCAGAAAGCCAATGGAAAATGGCAGATCCTGCACATGGATCTGGGCAATTAAAGATTTTATACTTTAATCGAAATGATGGGCGGCATATTTCCTATGGCGAATTTGAGCAGACAA
Organism: Anaerolineales bacterium; assembly: GCA_037383445.1. GTDB lineage: Bacteria > Chloroflexota > Anaerolineae > Anaerolineales > UBA11579 > UBA11579. The sequence goes on from JARROY010000337.1 coordinate 651, forward strand.
TGTCCGTAATCAGGGAGTTGGATGCTTGGGGGTTAAACCAGGCAGGATTAATTGTCGGAGATGATAACAGCCTCAGATATTTTGCCGCTTCCACGTCAGAAGATGTAGAATTTCTTCCTGAGATATCGATTCATAGAACCTGGGATGGACGGTGGGTAAACACTGCAATTTTCTGGGTAAGCTCCATATGGTTGCTGTGTAAATTTCGATACAAGATCATCACCATTCCACCCCCAAAGCCAAATTGCGCACATTCCTCAACGCCTAGAAAATCAGCAACCGTCGAGGATAATACAAATTATTGAACCATATTTGCCATATTCAATAAATCTTGATTTGCAGGATCGTGGATAAAACTCCAGAACACATCACGTGGTCGGTGAGGAGCGCTGATCCGTTTACGTATCATATAGATATTACGGTGCAAGGACATACCTTCTACTGACAAGGCAAAGACATTGCCCCTCTCCAGAGGGCAGGATGATGCTAAGATAGATGAAAATGAAATTCCATATCCCGCAGCCACCGTGCGAACGATTGCTTCTGCGTTTCCGAGTTCTAAAAAAACATTCAGATCTTCAAAGCTGATATCATGTTTGGCTAATTCCGCCAGAACTACTCTACGCGTGCCAGAGGTTGCCTCGCGCATAATAAATGGTTCTTCCAGGATTTCGCCTGGATCGATCTGTCTGCGTAAAGCCCAACGATGGTTGGATGGCACAATCAGGGTGATCCTATCGCGGAAGAACATTTGCAACTCCAGACTCGGATCGTCAATTTCGGTGCTGACCACACCTAAATGCGCTTCCCCTTCAAGTAGATTTAGCGTAGTTTGTTCCGGGCCGCAAGAAAAAATACGCACACTAATACCAGGAAATTTTTGACAGAAACGAGCAGCTAATTGCGGCAGGATGTATTTTCCACCTGTTGTGCTGCAGGCAATTCGCAGTTCACCCACGATATCGCTTTGCAGGGAAGACATCATTTCTTTAAGGTCATTGGTGTCATGCAGTAAGCGACGCGCCCAGGGAAGGAGCAGTCTACCACCTTCAGTTAGCTGTAAACCGGTGCTACTTCTAACGAACAATGTTGTATCCAATTCCTGTTCCAAGACTTTTATCTGGTGGCTAATTGCTGGCTGACTGAGATGAAGTTTTGTGGCAGTTTTTGAGAGACTTAAGCATTCAGCGGCATACAAGAACGTTTCAATTTTTTGGAGATCAAGCATATTATCTTCCTGTCATTTTTTACTTCGCGTTTCGAACCAACCGGTTTTCACCACTGTGCGCACATCAAATTCAGGCACATAGGGCTTGATATCTAACAAGGGGGTCTGATCCAGCACATCTACACCTTTGACTTTGAGTTTGGTTCCTTCTATTGTGAGAAGTTGTACCACTGAAATGCCAATGGGGTTTGGTCTGTAAGGATAGCGGGTTGAAAACAAACCGTGTTCCTGATTATCTAAAAAAGGTTTTATTTTTAGTGAATATCCAGAAGAATGATGAAATACATACAAAAGGTAGAGATAAGAGAATTTTTCAATATCTAGCAATCCCTCTTCAAATTCAGGATATACTTCCACCGATCCAATCGTCTGGGAACGTGAGGATTGGATCGGAGTCTGCCCTTTTTCCGAGAAAGGTGTACGAATGATCCCAATTGGATGCATGTTATATTCCATCTTTAATCCAGTCTCTTTTCTTTCGACTTAATCGGTCAACCCATTCGTGCAGGAATGTACCACGAGGCTAACCAGCCAAATAGCTCGACAATTTTATTTAGTGAAGCTTTTCAACATGATCTTCAATTGTCCCACTTACATAAGCTAAGACCGCATCTTCAATCTGGGGAATATCTGTGATTACCGGCCGGATACCCCGAGCGATTAAGTTTTCGTATGCCCCTCGTCCCATCCCTCGGCCTAATACAGCCTGACAATCTTTAATTGCTTCAGACATACGGTGATGGCGTTTTTCTGCGCTGTGACCAAAACCATGCCCATCCCCACCAGATTGATGGTGATGGTGACCTTCTTCCTCTTGGAACTGAGTATGGCCTAATTTTTCACGCATTTCACGATTGACGATTTTACCGTCTTCAATGGTAGCAACAAGATAATATGGTGCACGCCCGAAATGTTGGCTGATGGTCTTGCCATCTTCAGTTATTGCTGCGATTTTCATTACGTTTCTCCAATCAATTATTGTGTAAAATTTTTAGGTTTTAGCTTTCTAAAATAAACTCTCATCTCAATGGATCTTATGTGGGAGTGGCTTACCTTGGTCCGTTTCAATTACAAGCATTACTTCTGCGAGTTCTTTTCCCAAATTGCGCCAGCAGTGAGGTCGGTTTGCTTTGAATAGCAGTTTATCTCCCGGTTCTAAAACGAATGTCTCATCTCCAACAACATATTCGATTCTGCCTGACAGACAATAAACAAACTCTTCACCTGAATGGGACACAGGTTCAGACATATTTCCCGAATCGGGGGAAACGATCATTTTAAATGGTTCTATTTGTTGGTTAGGCAATCCGCTCCCCAAGCTTTCGATCATGATTCCCAGGGCAGAGGCGATTTTATGTAACGAGGCAACGGTGGGCGAGTTTTCTCCTCGTTCAATTTTGCTGATTGCATTGAACGATAGACCACATTGATCAGAAAGTTCTCTCAAAGAGAACCCTCTCCTTGCTCTCAAGATTTTTATTTTTTCACCTACTTGAGGTTCTGTTGAACTGGGCATAGCTTTTCCTACCCTTAAACAATATAGGAAATTGTAAAAATCAAATAGATTGTATACTATTATATGACAAATGTCAACTAAAGTGGTAAAATATATATGAAGTTGCCAGCGAGGGATGAGATTATCAACTTCCTCTGGCTGGAGAGTTCCAACTTTGAATTACAAGCTTTCTAAGAGGAGACGCGAAGATGAAATATGTGTTTGGGCCAGTGCCCTCTCGACGTTTGGGACAGTCGTTAGGAATTGATACAATTCCGCTAAAAACCTGCAACTGGAATTGTGTTTATTGCCAGTTGGGACGCTCGAAACCTCTATGTAACGAAAGTCGAGATTACATACCGTTGCATGAGAT
>JARROY010000337.1:3775-4819 GCA_037383445.1 Anaerolineales bacterium
CTATGTAACGAAAGGCGAGATTACATACCGTTGCATGAGATCATGTCTCAGGTGGAAAAAGCGCTTGCTTCCCATAATCAAGATGAGATCGATTGGGTCACCTTTGTTGGGTCGGGTGAACCTACCCTGCATGCCGGAATAGGTTGGTTGATTCAGGAAGTCAAGAATATAACCGATATTCCAATCGCGGTGATCACAAATGGATCGCTGTTGTTTATCGAACCCGTCAGGAAAGCTTTATCAACAGCAGATGCTGTATTACCCAGTCTGGACGCAGCCACACCTGAATTGTACAAAAAAATCAATCGTCCGCACCCTGATATTACCTTCGAGAAATTTTTGGGAGGATTAATCAATTTTAGGAAAGAATACAAAGGGCAGTATTGGCTGGAAGTCATGCTGGTAAATGGCCTTAATGACACAGAAGAAGCGCTAAACGAGATCGCAAAATTGATCCAGAAAATTCAACCGGATAAAGTCCATATCGGATTGCCCACTCGTCCTCCAGCAGAAAAATGGGTCAAGCCGTCGGATGAAGAGGGACTGATGCGCGCCACCACAATTTTAGGAAAAGTGGCTACAGTGGTTCATCCTTGTGAGGGGAAGTTCGACTTGAGCAGTGGCGAAAGCATTGTCGATGCAATCATTGCCATCATCACCCGCCACCCGATGAGTGAAGAACAGTTGCAACGGGCAATAGAAAAATTCTCTAAAGATCAGCAGCTTCAAATTCTTGACGCTTTGGAAGGCTCTGAACTTGCTCAGACCGTTGAGCGATTTGGCAAGATATTTTGGTGTGGTGCAACATCGGTTTTTCCTGATCAAACTTTCCATCGGAAGTCCCGTAAAAACCAATAGTCTCGCAGAAATGCGAGACTGAAAACCACCTGCGGTGGATTTTTATGGGCCTGGCAGGATGCGAACCCCCAGCCTGCGGATTCGAAGTCAATCGTTAATTATAGCTAATATAAAAGGAAACAATTAACTTTGAGAGGGAGTTGCTCAGAAACCAAGGAGCACCACCACAAAAGGGTTTTACTACTG
>JARROY010000338.1:0-5577 GCA_037383445.1 Anaerolineales bacterium
CTTTCTATAGTATATACGTGAAAGTTTGCCGCTAGGTTGCAGAGTGGGTGGTTTGAGCGCTCAGTGGCGAAAATGGATAAAAATGCGGCCAAAATTCTTGTCATCTTTCTCAAGGCGGTGATACAGTTTACGGATTTCCTTTTGGTTGAGAAACCGGAGGACGCGTTTCTTGAGCTGGCCGCTGCCTTTACCGGGAATGATCTCCACCAGAGGGACGCGTTTATCAATAGCCTCCTGGATGATGCGGTCCAGTTCAGCATCAATTTGGTCGCCGCGGTTATATATATCGTGAAGGTCAAGTTTTAATTTCGCCATGGTTCCTTTTTATTGGTTGATAAAGATAATTTATTATATAGCCAATATTTGCTGCTTCCTAGGATTAAGTGTGAGGTGGGAAAAATCAGTCAATTGAAAATGGATTAATGCTAAAATATGGCATTATGGCAGTCCCAGAACATCTCAACCTGATCCTGGATACGCTTCCCACAAAACCCGGCTGTTACATTATGAAGGACAAAACCGGTACAGTGATCTATGTGGGCAAAGCGATCAATTTGCGCGCCAGGGTGCGTTCTTATTTTCACCAGAGCGCCCAACATGATCACAAAACCAAAGAATTGGTGCGGCGAATCGAGGATATTGAGTGGATTATCACCGGGTCGGAGCTGGAAGCCTTGATCCTGGAGATGAACCTGATAAAACGGCACCGGCCGCGCTACAACGTGCGCCTGAAAGATGATAAGCGCTATCCATATATCAAAGTACATTGGGCAGATCCGTTCCCTAAGGTGACTGTCACCCGGCAGATGGTTAACGATGGTTCACGCTATTTTGGCCCGTATTACAGTGTGTGGGCAGTGCACAAGACGCTGGATGTGCTGCGCCGAATCTTCCCATATTTGACCTGCGACCGGGAGATCACCGGATTGGACACGCGCGCCTGCCTGTACCTGGATATCAAGCTGTGCAACGCCCCGTGCATCGGCCGGGTCAACCAACCGGAATACCGGCAGATGATCGACGATCTGTGTTCCTTCCTGAACGGCCGCACAGAGGAGATCACCGAACGATTACAGCTGGAAATGGAGCAGCTTTCGGAAGGAATGAAGTTCGAGCAGGCGGCGGTCAAACGCGATCAGCTGCGGGCGATTGAAGAGATTGTCAAGAAGCAGCGCGTGTTCGATACAGAGTATATCGATTCCGATGTGATTGCGATTGCCCGCAATGACCGGGAAGCCTGCATCCAGATCTTTTTTATCCGGGGCGGCAAGATGATCGGTCGAGAGTATTTCTTGATGGAAGGCACGGATGAGGAAACCAATGACCAGGAAGTGCTGGGTGAATTTATCAAGCAGTTTTATGAGCAAGCCGCCAGTGTGCCCAAGGAAGTTCTGCTGCCGACGGATATAGAAGAGGCGGCGATTATCAAGCAGTGGCTGAACCAGCGGGCGGACAAGAAGATCGAGATTAAAATCCCGCGCAGGGGGAAGAAGAAAGACCTGATCCGGATGGCGACAGAAAACGCCACCGAGACTCTCTCATCTTTGCAGGAGCAATGGGAGTCCGACCGCCACCGCCAGACGGAATCGATGGCTGATTTGCAGGACGCCTTTCAGATGGAGGTGCCGCCTAACCGGATCGAGTGCTATGACATCTCCAATACCCAGGGGACGGCGATTGTCGGCAGTATGGTGGTCTTTGAACAGGGAGTGCCCAACAAGAAACTGTACCGTCGCTTCAACATTCGCTCCGTGGTGGGACCCGATGATTTTGCCAGCATGGAAGAGGTGCTGCGGCGGCGCTTTAAACGCTGGCAAGCCGCCCAGGAGGAAAGCAAAACCCCGGGATCAAAACCAGACCCGTCTTTTTCACGTCTACCGGACCTGCTGGTGGTGGATGGGGGTAAAGGGCAGCTCAGCAGAGCCGTCCAGGTGCTGGAAGAATTTGAATTACTGGGGAAATTCCCGGTGGCTGGGCTGGCAAAACAAAATGAGGAACTTTTTATTGCCGGCCACGAGGAGGGATTACTGCTGCCGAGAAAATCGCAAGGCTTGTACCTGCTGCAGCGCATCCGGGATGAGGCACACCGCTTTGCCATCACCGCTCACCGCAAAAGACGCTCTCGGGAAGGGATTACCTCGATACTGGATGCGGTTCCCGGCATCGGGCCGGCCAAACGCAAGGCGTTGATGTCTCATTTTGGCTCGCTGGATAAAATCCGGTCTGCCTCGGTGGAAGAACTGGCCGAGGTGAAGGGCATCCACGAAGACCTTGCTCATGCAATAAAAAGCCATTTGAAATGATTTTTAAAGCAAGCAGTGGGGGGTGGACGGGAAAAGAAAAGGAGCCGTGATGGACGAGAAAAATCGAAAGCTGAATGAAGAAGGCAGGCTCTTGTGGGACCAAAAAGCCGAGTTTTGGGACAATCTGCATGGAGAGCAGGGCAACCGCTGGCACCAAGAACTGATCAGCCCGGCAGTCGAGCGGCTTCTGGCGCTCACTCCGGGAGAGCAGGTGTTGGATATTGCCTGCGGCAGCGGGGTTTTAGCACGCCGGCTGGCGGAGTTGGGGGGCGTGGTGACTGCGGCGGATTTCAGCCCAGAATTGATCGAGCGGGCGAAGGCACGCGGCCAGAGTGGTGGGGAACCGATCCGCTATTCCGTGGTAGATGCCACCGATGAAGAAGCGCTGGCAGGATTGGGAGAGGGTCAATTTGATGCGGTCACCAATACGATGGCGCTGATGGATATGCCGGTCATCGCCCCGCTGTTCCGGGCAGTGCGCCGCCTGTTGAAGCCTGCGGGACGGTTTGTGTTTTCCACTTCACATCCGGCTTTCAATTCCAACAACCCGGTCCTTTTAGCCGAAATGGAGGATGTAGAGGGTGAACTCGTGCTCAGGAATTCATTGAAGATCACCGCATATAACGATATTCCGCCGACAAGGGGAATGGGGGCCAAGAACGAACCCACCTCACATTATTACTACCACCGACCACTGCACGAACTGCTGGGAGAGGCGTTTGACGCCGGATTGGTGCTGGATGGGCTGGAGGAACCAGTCTTCAACTCAGATGGAACCAACGAAGAGAAACCTCTTTCTTGGTACAGCTATTCGCAGATTCCTCCGATTTTGGTGGGCAGGTTAAGAGTGGGTTAGCTTGTTGCATGTTTGATTGCTACTGTGTGTAGTGGCTGGTGAGGAGGAAAACCGTTGCAATCCAGTACCAGGTTCACCGCGATATTTTTGGAATTGATAGGTCTGATCTGCGGGAGCGAATCGCGACCGAAGGGTGGGGTGCCCGATTCCTCAGTCATCGAAAAAAAGAAGGGCATTGGGGGCAGCGTTTCTATCAGCCGAAATGGATTTCAACCCATTACACCCTGCTCGACCTGAAAAACCTCGCGATCTCTCAAAACAATCTGGAGATTAAGCAATCGATTACGCAGGTCATCCGAACTTTGAAAAGTCCGGATGGTGGTATTTTACCGATTGGGACAGAACAGAAAAGCGATGTGTGTGTAAATGGAATGTTTCTAAACTATGCTGCATACTTCGGAAGTGAGCAAGACGATTTGAAATCGATCATTGATTTCTTGCTCACAGAGCATATGAAAGATGGGGGGTTCAACTGCGAATCAAATAGAAGAGGGACTATGCACAGTTCGATGCACACCACGATTTCTGTACTCGAAGGGATACTAGAGTATACCAAGAATGGCTATCGTTATAGATTGAAAGAGCTTCAAGTAGCGGCAGACGAGCGCTAGATTACTTTCAGTTTGCTGGGATCGACTATGATCCTCGCATGCAGGATGCGCTTGATTATCTAGATAAAAAGCGCCGGAAAGATTATACTTGGCCAGTCCAGGCAAAGCACCCCGGGCAGACGCATTTTGAAATGGAAAAAACTGGCGGTCCAAGCCGTTGGAATACCTTGAGGGCATTAAGGGTGCTCAAGCATTTCGATGGGAGTAAATGATCTGTAAATTTAAGCTGGGCGTTGTTGATGAGAGGCCGTTTCTAAAAAAGAAGGGCTATTAGCCCTTCTTTTTTAGAATCCTTGGTGTTGATCTTGAGGAAAGAGGAGTAGGTTTATTCCTCGATTTGCTTATCAATACGCTTTTCCCCAAGCCAGGCAAACAGCCAGTAGGCGCCCAGGAGGATGGCTGGACCGACAACCACAGGTAGGATATTGTTCTGCCAGTCAGTTAGATCTGGAAGACCAAGCCAAAGCGATAGCACGATGAACAGAATGGCCACAAAGCCAAGATAAATGAGCACCAGAGTTCTAGCTCTGATCTTAGGGAGCATCCCCCCAAAGAATAAGGTGGCAAAGAGGGTGCCGAAGATGGAAAACCCCAGCAAAATACGCAGGTCATTGAGGGAGTCGTCCGGTTGGCCGAGGTAATAGACTCTGAAGAGGATAATCCCCAGCAGCCCCAATTGGGTGAGCACCAGGGTTACCTGGCTGATGCGAGCATTCAAGTTTAAGGTTCTTTCATCAAATAAAGTTGGTTTCATGATCTGTCTCCTTTGATCCAAAATAATTCATCGAGTGATTTTCCAGTCGCCTGAGCAATCAGCAAGCAGAGCTGGATGGTGGGGTTGTATTTCTCGGCTTCGATCAGGCCGATGGTCTGGCGGGTGACTCCAATCTGGTCGGCGAGCTCCTGCTGGGTGAGATTTTTCTCTACCCTGGCAAGCTTGACCCGATTGACAATTTTGATCTCGTCCATTGGGACCTCCTGGTCAATGATGAATAAATTGTAATATATATTTTGCATTAAGTCAATTATATTTTGCTTAATGTAACATTAAAATTGCGAATCCTGACAAGCCGGAGGGAAAGCCACTATGGAATTGTGAACGTTGGGGACGATATCCCTCCAAAGATTGTATAAATTACCTCAGAGATATAATAATTGTTTTATTTAATAATTATTGTATATTGTTGAACAGTTGTAATATTTTGAGCGGGGACAGACTTTTTCCAAGGGCTTTTGTTAGGGTATTCGATGGTTGGGAATCTCTTTTGGTTAATCATTCAAAGGAAAAATGATGAAACGCACTAGAGAGAGACTAAAATTAATCCGCCCTTTGCTGGTGCCGCTTGTTTTTTACATCGGTTTCCTGGCGGTGAGCTATACCCAGCTCAGCCCAGAACAAACTCTAACCAATAAAGTCTTCCTGACAATTCTGCCGATGATCCCTGCTGTTTACATGGGCTTCGGGCTGGTAAAAGCTGTTTCCAAATTAGATGAGTTGGAGCAGAAGATCATCTTGGAAGCCTGTGGATTCAGTTTGGTGATCACTTTCTTGGGGTTGATCGCGCTGATGCTGCTGAACCAGGCTGGTGTCGCTTATCCTGACCCAGGTTATATCGGGCTGGGGATGGCAATCCTGTTGGTGATCGGGAAAATCTATGGCAACTGGAGACACAAGTGAAAAACAAGCTTCGGGTGCTGCGGGCGGAAAAGAACTGGTCTCAGGAAGTGCTGGCGACTAAATTAGGAGTCTCGCGCCAGACGATCAATGCAATCGAAAACGAGAAGTATGACCCCAGCCTTCCACTGG
>JARROY010000338.1:5585-8311 GCA_037383445.1 Anaerolineales bacterium
GCAGGATTGAGGAAATTTTCGAGCCGGGAAACGACCAATAGGAAACCATATCCAAGAATGCCAGGATGATGTCATCCTTTTGGCTCATTTTGCAGGGGACAGCGTTGTCCCCTGCACCCCCCGCCAGGGGTTTAGCCCCCCGGACCGACCAAAGATGTTAATAGGACAGAACGCTGGATGCAAGATGTCCTATTTTGTCTTCCACCTCATCATCCGTAAAAGTTGATAGAGATACTTAACCCAACCGGGTGCGTTCTTCTTCGGCCACCTTAGGTTCGAGCTTCTGGTAGAGCGGCTCGGGTTTGAGGAAGGCTTTGCCAGGTTCGAGCTTGCCGGGAGCCCAAGTACCGGATGCCTGTCCGGGTTTGTAATTCAGGGTGGTGTGTTCTCCCTGAACATCGCTGACGGTTTGGGTAAATTGGCTGCCGAAAAGCGGGGTGGTGTAGCCGAAATAAGTGTGAAGCTCTTCGCTGGAGAAGGGCAGGAAGGGGGCGAAAATAATCTTGAGATGATCGATGCACTGCAGAGCGGTATAAACGATGGTGCCAGCCCGCGGTTTATCCTCCTTGATAACTGACCAGGGAGCGGTTTCGTCCAGGTATTTGTTGACCTCGGTGGCCAGGTCGAGGGCGGATTGCAGGCCAGCCCGCAGGCGGACTTTATCCAACTGTTCCCCAACGGCGTTAAAACCCTTCTCGATGGTCTCTAGGATGGCCGTATCCTGCGGGGTGAATTCAGCGGGAACGGGAATATGTCCCTCCCAGTGTTTGTGAGCGAAAGACAGCACCCGGTTGGCGAGATTTCCCCAGGTGGCGACCAATTGGGAATTGTTGCGGGTGACAAAATCGTCCCAATCCCAGTTGGAATCTTTGGTTTCGGGCATGTTGATGGTCAGGTAGAAGCGCAGGGCATCTGGCTGGTAGCGTGAAAGGAAATCCAAGCCCCATACTGCCCAGCCGCGGCTGCCGGAGAGTTTCTGATCCTGCATGTTCATGAATTCATTGGCCGGGATATCGTACGGGAGGGTCAACTGGGTATTGTCTTTGTCTTCAAAGATCTTGCCGAACCAATCCCCAGCCCCGGTCAACTGGGCGGGCCACATGACGGCGTGGAAGGGGATGTTGTCCTTACCGATGAAATAGTATGCCTGGGCATCCTGGTTGTACCACCAATTGTGCCAGGCATCTTTGTCCCCATTGAGGGCAGCCCACTCGATAGCCGCAGAAAGGTAGCCGATCACAGCCTCGAACCAGACATATAAGCACTTGCCTTGCCAACCCTCCACCGGAACGGGAATACCCCAATCAAGGTCACGGGTGATCGCCCGGCCGTGCAGTGGGTTGGCCTTGATCTGACCAAGGGATCAGCACATTGGGACGGAAGTAATCTTGTCGGGCTTCCAAAAATTCGACAATCGCTGGTTCAAGCTTGCTGAGGTCAAGATAATAATGTTCGGTTTCTTTTAATTGAGGGGTGGTGCCATCGGTCTTGGAGCGCGGGTTGATCAGATCGTTGGCATCCAGCAGGTTGCCGCAATTGTCGCACTGGTCGCCGCGGGCTTGGTCGTAACCGCAGATGTAGCAGGTGCCTTCCACGTACCGGTCAGGTAAGAAGCGACCTTCGCTGGGAGAGTACCATTGGTTTTGAGTCTCGGTATAAAGATAACCATTTTCCTTGAGTGCCAGAAAAATGCTTTGGGATACCTTGGTGTGATTTTCTGTGTGGGTAGAGGTAAAGAGGTCGTAGTGCAGCCCTAATTTTTGGAACAGGTCTAAAAATCCGGCGTGGTAGCGCTGGTAAACTTCCGCGGGCGTGATTCCTTCGGCATCTGATTTGACTGTGATGGGAGTACCGTGGGCATCCGAACCAGAGACCATCAGGACGTGGTTGCCCTTGAGGCGGTTGTACCGGGCGAAGATATCGGCCGGCAGGTAGGAACCGGTGATGTTTCCGACATGGATTTCAGAACTGGCATACGGCCAGGCGACGGCGACAAGAATATTTTTGGGTTGTGTCATTGGTTTCGTTCTCCTCAGGATAATTGCGGGTTTTATTTTAGTGTGGTTCTGCCAATTCGTAAACTAGTTGGTGTGCAAAGCTGGTGAGAGTTGAGTGCCTAAAACAAAAAACTGCCCGATGGGGCAGTTGAAGATCAAGGCGCAAGTGTATCTACACTCGCACAACCGCCCGGGCGCGTTTGTTCATTTCCATCATCATCGACATGAACAGCATGATGGTAATTGAGTAAATGTAGAGAGTATAGAGTGCTCCGCTCATGGTTTAAGTGTACGGTTTTTGCAGGTGAGTGTCAAGGCCTGAAAACCGTGGGAGTAGTGAGTTAAGTAGGCATCATAGGGGATTGATTAAGCCGCAGCGTTCCATAGCAATAACAAAAATGATTCAAATGGTCATTGAGACACCAGCGTCGTTTGAGACCATCGGTCTCTCGACGCAGTCGAAGCAATCTCGTTTTTATATTCCCCTCATACCTAACAGATTCACCACTCTCAAACCGTGAAAATGGGGCTGGGGTTGGAGGGTGGGGGTGAAAACTCATCCAGATCTACTTGAGTGTTCATGATATCCAAACCCGCTTGATTCAGGTTCTGATGAAACCAAAGAACTGACTTCCTTGTTTTGGTACTCCAAGATCTCCAGACGTAGCGCGACTCGTTTCAGAAGGTGTTAGGGGCAATGAGTTGAACTACAGCATTATTCCTTTTGAG
>JARROY010000339.1:0-5871 GCA_037383445.1 Anaerolineales bacterium
TGGGTGTGTGGGCGACCTCTGGGTGGAACTGTAAGCCGTAGTAGTGACGTTTCAGGTCTCCCATGGCGGCGAAAGGCGCGTTTTGGGTTTGGCCTAAAGGGACAAAGCCCGGGGGGATTTGCTCTACCTTGTCCCCATGGGACATCCAGACTGGCTGTTCACCGGGCGGCAGGATTGGGTTTTTTGCCAAAGTGATCAGGTCGGCAGCACCATATTCCCGGTGAGCAGCCCCGGCCACCCTTCCACCCAAGGCATGGGTGAGCGCCTGCATCCCGTAGCAGATTCCCAGCACCGGCCTGCCTGTTTCCAGAATGTAGTCCGGCAGCTGCGGCGCGCCTTCTTGATAAACGCTGTTTGGCCCCCCGGATAGGATGAATCCTGCTGGCTGATGAGCCAGGACGGTTTCTTTGGGGGCATTCCAGGGATACAGCTCACAATACACCTGCACTTCTCGCACCCTGCGCGCGATCAGTTGGGAATACTGCGATCCAAAATCTAGGATAATCAGGGTATCCAAGTTGGGTCTTTAATCCTCTTCGAAAATGATCTGCCCATTCTCCATGGAGGCAATCGATACCAGCGAGATAATGGGCACGTTCAATTCACGGAGCGTTTGGCGACCGGATTCAAAAGACTTTTCGATCAGTGTGCCGATGCCTACCAAATTGGCACCGGCGGTTCGGGCCAGACGAGCCAGTCCTAAAATGGTGGCGCCGCTGGCCAGGAAATCATCGATAATCAGCACCCGCTCGCCGCCTGCCAAATATTCGGGGGAGACAATCAGCTCCACCATGCGGCCTTTGGTGTGCGAAGGGGCCAGTGTCAGAAAAACCTGGTCCGGCATGGTGATCGGTTTAGATTTTCGAGCATACACGACGGGTAAGTTCATATGTTTGCCGGTAAATACCGCCGGGGCAATGCCAGAAATTTCAGCTGTCAGTATTTTGGTTGCCCCGATTTCGGAAAAAAGGCGGGCAAACTCTTTTCCGCAAGCATCCATCAAAACCGCATCTACCTGGTGGTTGACGAACCCATCTACCTTCAGGATTCCTCCACCCAGGTTTTGACCACTCTCGATGATCCGCTCTTTCAGCATTTCCATTTTCGCTCCTAGTACCTTAAATGAAGTTGTTCAGACAACCTTGATTTTACCACCACCCGATCAGTGTATTCAGGCGGCGGAATTTGCAGGAGAGGTTAAAATTTTGAGGGTTTCAAAGGGCATCTCAACCTTGGCCTCATTCAGTTTGTTGAAGATTTTCTCGCGCAGGTTAGACCGCATTTCGACATGCTGGCGTTCATTCTTAAGCCAGACTTGCAGCTCTATGGCAACGTTGTAGTCGTTTAGAGCGGTGACCACCACGCGCGGTGAGGGATTTTCCAGGTAGTTCTCGTCATCTTTTACCATTTCCAGCAATAGACTGCGCACATGGTGGATGTCTTCATTCACGCCGATCGTTATCCCAATATCGAGGCGTAGGTTTGGAAAATTGGTATAGGAGGAAACAGTTTGGTTGATCATTTCATTATTGGGCACGGCCAGCATTTTTCCGTCGCTGGTGATGATCCGGGTCGAGCGCAGGGTAATCTGATCCACATATCCATAATTTCCTCCCACCTCTACCAGGTCGCCGATCACAAATGGGCGGTCGAGGAAAATTAATAACCCGGAAATCAGATTAGAAAATGCATCCCGCGCAGCAAAACCAATCGTCACCCCGGCAATCCCGATTGAGGCCAGCAGGGAGTCGATATTAATCCCGATCGCCGAGAGGGATGCCAGAACGCCAATGATGATCACGGAATAGCGGATGATCGTTGACACAAATGATTTTGCGGTCTCATCCAATCCCGATTTTTCTATCAATGGCCGGCTGAAGCGGCGCACAATCCGCTCCAATAAAATAAAAACGGACACCACGACAGCCCCCACAATGATCCCGGCAACGGCATCGCCGATTTTTGTGCCCAAGGATTCGGGGGAAAAAATTTCCAACAACCGGTTTAAAATATTCTCAAAATATGCTTGCATCCTTCACCTCCAAAGGTTTGTCAGCACTATTATACTGTTTGAGTATTGGATTGTTTTATGCGATATAGTATGATGAAAAGGTAATTGATTTATAAAGAGGAGAGATTTCCATGCGCGTTGGTTTACAGATTCCCCATTTCCGGCCCAGCACCCCAGAGAACCGGAGACCCTGGCTGAAAGACGTGGTTCAAACCATTGAGGCGGGGGGCTTTTACAGTGTTTGGGTGATGGATCATTTTTATCAGTTAGGCCGCTGGTTGGGCGAGCCAGAGACTGAGATGATGGAAGGCTACACCACTTTGGGCTTTCTGGCTGGGGTGACAGAAAAAATCCGTCTGGGACTGCTGGTATGCGGTGTCATCTACCGCTATCCGGCTATAGTGGTCAAAATGATCTCCACACTGGATGTGCTCTCAGGCGGCAGGATGTATTTTGGGATTGGCGCGGGCTGGTACGAAGGAGAGTGCAAAGCCCTAGGTCTGCCGTTCCCTCCCAAAAAGGTTCGCTTTGAACTGCTGGAAGAACAGCTGCAGATCGCCCACAAGATGTTTTCGGGCGATACCAGCCCCTATCAGGGCAAGCACACCCAAATGGAACAGCCGATCAACAACCCCCAGCCGCTGCAGAAACCCCATCCCCCAATTTTGATTGGCGGTATGGGTCCCCAAAAGACACTGCGTTTTGTGGCGAAGTATGGCGATGCCTGTAACCTTTTTGGCAGCTATGATGAAGCGCAGCTTAAAGGCAGGCTAGAGATTTTGAAGAAGCACTGCCAAGACCTAGGGCGGCCGTATCACGAAATTGAAAAGACCGTCCTCGAGACCGTCAATTTCACTTCCGGCACTCCGAACCCAGATCCAATTGAACGCGGTAAGCAGCTGCATAGCTGGGGCTTCGACCACATTATCTTCAATATCCAGGGCGACTACTCGGAAAAAAACCTCCGCTACCTGACCGAAAAAGTTGCCCCAGAATTAAACGTATTGTAAGATGAAATAAGTAAAACTGGTTTGGGTGTCCTTCACCGATACCAGAGTCCACTGGCTGAACTGCAAAGTGTGTGTAATATTCACCAGGGTAGAAATCTGGTATAATCCGCTCGCTTGTTGCCAGAGGACAAACGGAATGTGAAAACACCTTGCCTGTCAGAATTGGCAGGTGAGTTTTTTTCGCCGCTATATGTCTTTGGTCCCTTCTTGAAGCTGATCGTGGTGGCGGGGGTCGCTCAGATCACTTTTGGCACGTCGATCTGGCTTGTGATCCTGACGATTGCAGTCGTTTCGGCGATGTACCGCTTGGTGATGCGCTGGGTGATTGACGGGAGCGGCGGCAGCGGTTTGAGTGAAGAAGAGTTTGGAAGCTGGGCCGTTAAGGTGAATGCCGCAATTACGTTCATTGAATACACGCTCACTTTCCTGGTCAGCATGGCAGCAATGGTCACCTTTATTGCCGACCGGATCCCAATCCTGAATAATAAAATCCTCTGGATTCAATACCGGACAATCGTCGCGATCCTGCTGAGTGTTCTGACTGGCTGGTTGGTCAACCGCGGCCCCAAAATGGCGGCCCGCACCTTTGGCCCGGCTACAGCGGGAGTTTTGGCCTTGCTATGGGCGATGGTGTTTGCCACCATCTTTAAATTTGGGATCCAACTGCCAGATTTCAACCTGCAGGCTTTCAGGCCGGAATATTTCCATTTTACAATTGGCGGTTATGTGCGCATCCTGGCGGTGATGACCGGGATTGAAGTGTTCGCTAACCTGGTGGCGGCCTATGACGGCTCGCCCTCTGAACGCAGCAATAAAGCTTTTGTCAGCCTGCTGATCATTATGGGGACGACCGGCATCACGATGTTGATTGTTGGACCGGCGATCTACCAATTATCCGACCCGAGCATCACGGATGTTTCGGTGTTTACCCAGACGATGGACCTTTTGCTTCCCAAACCGCTTCCTCTGGTGGGGACCTTAGTCGGCGTGGCAGTGCTGATGTCGGCGTCTGCGGCCAGCGCGCAGGGACTGCAGAATCTGTCCCTGGGTCTACGAAAACGCCGCTATATTCCCCCGACTTTTGGCAAGGTCAACCAGTTTGAAGTGGCGGATAAGCCAGTCTGGGCTGAAGTGGCGATCGTCTCGATTTGTTTTATCCTGTTCGGCACCCACGAGGAAACTTACCTGGCGCTGTATGCCGCCGGAGTGTTTATCCTGCTCAGTATGACGGGTTGGGCAGTCACCAAACGCCTGATCCGGCAGCTGCGGGACGAGTTCACGATTGGCGACATAGGGCTGATCTTTGGGACGGTGGTCGCCTCCCTGCTCACCACGGCGGCAACGGTGATCATCTTCGAAGAACGGTTCCTCGAGGGAGCCTGGAGTTACCTGGTGCTGATCCCCCTGCTGTATGCCTTTTTTACCTACTTCCGCAACCGCTTGGGCGCCCCGTCTGCGATGATGGAATATCTCGGGCGTTTGGATGCCGCCCAGCTGGCAGGTTTTGGCTTTGGGCAGGTATCGGTCAGCAAAGCGTCCACCAACGGTGATGTGGTCGTGGAGGAAGAAATCACATGGCAGCCGGAGCCAGTTGAAAAGAGTTTCTGGCGCGATGAGAGAATTGAAATCCGGCGGATTGCGGTCCTGCTGGATGGCTCTCTGTATGCCGCTCAAGCGATCCCGTATGCGGAAGCCGTTGCCAGGACGACCAATGCCCATTTGGTTCTGCTGTCTTCGGTCAAGAACGAGACCCAGGCGCAAAAAGATGCCTTCGGGGCCACCAGCCTGGTGAGGCAGATCTATTTGGATGGGGTAGCCGAACAGCTGAGCCATAATGGCATCTCTGTTTCCACGGAGGTGCGGGCAGGTTATTTGGCGGATACCACCAAACAGCTGGTAGAGCAGCAGAATATCGACCTGGTGGTTACCTCCACCGTGGGTAAATCTGGCAACCCGCACTGGCTCAGCGGCGGAATATCGAGCAAGCTGATGCGCCAGATTACGACCCCGGTGCTGCTGGTACAGACCAAGGATGATCAGGCGGTGGTGACTCCCAAGATGGAGAGCATCCTCGTCTCGCTGGATGGTTCGATCTTAGCGGAACACACCCTGCCGTATGCCAGAGCCTTTGCCAAAGCTTTCCACAGCGAGATTGTGCTGCTGGCGGTCCCGCAGGTGCCGGAAGTGAAAAGCTACCGCGCTCCCGACCATGCCATTGAGCAAATCCGCAACCAGATGGAGAGCACGATGGATAATTTCCTGGAAGCGGTTGCCCGCTCCCTGCGGGAAGATGGACTTGAGGTGCGGGCGATTACCCAGGGCTCGCTCCCGGTGCGCACAATTGTCTCGGTGGGAGAAGAGGAAGACGTGGACTTGATCATGCTCACCTCGCGCGGGCGGGGCGGGATCGACCGGCTGTTTATGGGCAGTGTGGCGGAAAGTGTGGTTGCCGAGAGCGATAAGGCTGTGCTGATGGTGCCGGTGTATGAAGCCCTGGAAGCGGTAAAAGCCTGATCTGGATTTTAATATTTATAAGGATTCAAGGAACTTTCTATTGTGAAACGATAGAGCAACTACCGGGATGGCTTCATTCTGGTGGTTCTGTTTGCAGGGGACAGCGTTGCCCCCTGCACCCCCCGCCGGGACATAGATGTCCCGGACCCCGCAAAGATGTTAATAGGATGAAAGTTCGTTTGATAGAGGGTTTATTAGGCCTTCTGGCTTATTTTCCCTACCTACTTTTTTCACGAGGATATTTAATCCCTACCCGCATGATGAAGCAGGAGGGATGGGGTCGAAAATTTCAACCCTGTTTCCGATAAGTTCCTTATTTAATACTAGAGTTGATTA
>JARROY010000340.1:0-4405 GCA_037383445.1 Anaerolineales bacterium
TGTTAAAGGACCCAAGCTATAATCTTTTATTAAATCGATATAACCGATCATATGGGCTAGGGGTGTTCTCAGTTCATGAGATATATTAGAAATAAAATTGGTTTTAAGCTTATTGAGTTTTGTGATTTGTTGAAGCGCGTGGCGTAGTTCATTAGTTCGTTCTTGGACTCTATCTTCCAATTCGGAATTGGATTTTTTTAGAGCATTTTGCAGGGTCGCAATTTGTTCTGTGATCGCTGTGTCAAGCATTGTTTGGTCAATAAAATTTTCTTGGATTAATATTCGCCCCAGTAATTTATAATCGCCTTTTTCATTTCCAAGTTTTTGAATATTTAGAGCTTGATACAATTGCTCTTTTGAGAGCATTCCTCTTTCAACCAAATAATCCCCTAATCTCGGTACCAATATTTCTGGTGAGAGGTTAATATTCGTTGCTTCTAAATATCTTTCAGCCATTTCCCCTTCTGCAATCACCGCAGCGATCGCCAGATTCATCCCACAATTTTGGCAATTGTTATCTGATGAATCGATTATATGATTGCAGTTTGGACACGTAAATGAATCAATCATTGGTTTTCTTCAGTTATGCAAAATCCTGAGTAGGTATTCAAGAAATACGTATATAGTATACCTTGCGGTATAAAAAGCTGGCAACAAATAATCCCCATCATTTTCAGGGGATAATATATTTTGTTGATTTACCCCATTAGTCCCTGGATTTCGTTTTCTACTTTATATTGAAGAGAGGCAAGAATTTACAAGGCGCGGTATAATTATATTGTGTGGGAATATCCCTCCCACGCTCTTTTTTTGTAGATCATTTTTAACAGTGGAAGGTACTTTGATGGATAATGTTCAGGTAAAAGAAAGAGATATTATTGACGAAATGCGCTCGGCATATCTTGATTATGCTATGAGCGTTATCGTTTCACGTGCACTCCCAGATGCGCGGGATGGGTTGAAGCCAGTACATCGCAGAATTTTATATGCTATGCATGATATGGGCATCAGATATAACTCAGCCCATAAAAAATCCGCACGAATAGTTGGCGAAGTTTTAGGTAAGTATCATCCACATAGTGATGCAGCTGTATATGATGCTATGGCCAGGATGGCTCAAGACTTTTCGATGCGCTATCCGCTGGTTGATGGGCAGGGAAACTTCGGTTCCATTGGAGGAGATCCTCCTGCGGCGATGCGCTATACCGAAGCCAGAATGGGGCGCTTAGCTGGAGAAATGCTTGTAGATATTGAAAAGGATACTGTAAATTTTATCGATAACTTTGACGCATCGTTACAGGAACCCCAAGTACTCCCCAGTCGTTTGCCCAATTTATTGCTAAATGGCTCTTCGGGCATTGCAGTTGGAATGGCTTCAAATGTCCCTTGGCACTGAGGGGGTGCGAGATGTGTATCGCTCGGGTCGGGGAAGGATAACCCTTCGCGGTAAAGCCGAAATAGAAGAAATGGACGGTGGGAGATTTCGGATTGTTATTTCTGAAATTCCATATCAAATAAATCTCACCAACTTAATTGAACGTATAGCAGAATTAGCTCGCTCTGGACGACTTGAGGGTGTTTCAGATCTAAGGGATGAATCAGATAGAAATGGCTTAAGCATCATCCTTGAACTGCGAAGAGGGGCGCAGCCCCGGACAGTGCTAAACCGCCTGTACAAATATACTCCCTTGATGACCACATTTAGTGCTCAAATCTTGGCATTAGTTGATGGGGAACCTATTACACTTACTTTAAAAAAGTCTCTGCAGGTTTTTATTGAACACAGAATCGAAGTCATTACACGCCGCACTAGATTCGATTTGGAAAAAGCCAAAGCCAGAGCCCATATATTAGAAGGCCTATTGGTAGCTTTGGCAAATTTGGATGAAGTAATTAAAACTATTCGAGAATCACCGGATGTAGAACAAGCTAAGGAGCGTTTGATACAACGTTTTAAGCTGAGCGAACTGCAAGCTCAAGCTATTCTTGAAATGCAGCTAAGACGCCTCGCTGCATTAGAAAGACAGAAAATTGAAGATGAGTACGCAGAAATCAAAGGCTACATAGATTACCTTGAAGATTTGTTGGCTAATCCACACAAAATATTGACCTTAATCAAGGAAGATCTCTCTGAATTAAGTACCCTATACGGAGATGACCGAAGAACCAAATTTGATCTGGAGGGTGTATCAGAATTTGATGAAGAAGATTTGATCAGGGATGAGGCGGTCTTGATTTCAATTACCCAAAAAGGTTATATCAAACGTGTGTCAACTCAAACATATAGGTCTCAAGGAAGAGGAGGGAAGGGGGTAATTGGGCATGTTACTCGCGATGAGGATGAGGTTGCCATTCTCTTACCAGCTAGAACAAAAGATACTGTTTTACTTTTCACTGATCGCGGGAAAGTATATGCAGAAAAAGTTTACCGGTTACCCGAAGCAAGTAGAACCCATCGTGGAATATTGGTTCAAAATTTAATTGCCCTTGGGGCTGAAGAAACGATCACTGCTGCAGTCCGTGTTCAGGATTTTAAAAAGGCCGAATATTGTATGATGGTCACGAGAAACGGCCGCGCTAAAAGGGTTGAGCTTTCAGAGTTCTCGTCCGTTCGTCCCTCTGGGTTGATTGCGATTAGTTTAGAAAACGATGATGAACTAGGCTGGGTGAGACTTACTTCTGGAAACGATGATGTTATTCTTGTGACTAAGAAAGGGCAAGCCCTGAGATTTGTTGAAGATCAAGTGCGATCGATGGGGCGAACTGCTCAAGGTGTAATTGGGATAAGAATGCGTGGGAAAGATAAGGTTACGGGTATGGAAGTCGTTGATCCTGATGGAGAGTTATTGATTGTTACGACAGGTGGATATGGCAAAAGAACTGCACTGCAGCAGTATTCCCCAAAAAGTCGAGGGACCTTGGGAATAAAAACAGTGGATACAAAGGCACTTTCTAGAATTGGAAAGATCGCAGCTGCGAGGATTGTACAAAAAGAAGATGATCTGACAATTATATCAACCAATGGTCAAGTGCTTCGGACAGAAGTAGCAAATATTAAACATGCTGGACGCGCAACAAAGGGAGTAAGAGTAATTAATCTTGATGATGGTGATAGCGTAGCCTCAATCGCGATCCTCTCGCCTAGAGACTTGCAAAGTGTTGATCCAGAAATCAATTAGGATTCAAAGAATATATGAGAGTGGTGCGAGATTCTAATTTCCACTGCTCTCATAATTTATACAGGGAGGATGATCTTTCCGGATATTAGCAGGACAAAGAATCCTATGACTAAAATTAATAAAAAAGTCATGAAGGCAATGACAAATTTTTGAAGCGGGGTAAATTTTGATTTTATCGATTCTGTTATTTCGCTGGTAAGAGAAACTGAATCATTAATATCATTGTCTTCATCCTCAATTGCATCAAGAAATTCACTTGATTCCCTCAGGTTGTCAATGTCATCCATAAGATTTCCTTCTTAACATTTATAGTGGTCTCAATTTTAGTTCATTGGCATTATAATGTTTTTGACTTCCATCTGCTAGTGCAAGTTTAATTTCACCGCTGCTTGTTAAACCGACTAACTGTCCTTCAATTTGGTCAGTTTTAGAATAAGCTATTTGAACTTGTTGTCCTTTATATGCTAAATTCTCTTCCCAAATTTTGATAAACTCAGGCCTGCTAATTTTTCTGTTCCAGAAGACAATCTTTTCAAGCAATTGATCAAGTAATTTTGTTCGATCCACCGGTTTAGTCGTGTGGTTTTCCAGGTAGGTAGGGGTGAAATTTAATTCCCCAGCAGCAGGTATGCTGGATTTCGTAATATTTATCCCAATCCCCAAAATAATTCCTTTAATTTTTTCCCCTTCCCACTGGGTTTCAACCAATATCCCACTAACCTTTGAGTTATTAATTAGGATATCATTCGGCCATTTGATTTTAACGATCGAAGTTGTATATTTTGATATGATTTCACAAACAGCTAACGAGCCTAATCCGGAATATCTTAATATGTTATTAGGATTTAGGCCTTCAGTAAGAATGATACTTACGGCGATTGCTGAGTTGGGTGGTGTATACCATTTTCTTCCAGAACGGCCTCGGCCTTGAGTTTGTTCATCTGCCACAATTACAGAAAAGTGAGGTGTCCTTTGAGTAAGCATTTGGTTCGCAATATCATTTGTTGACCCCGTAGATGGCAAATACTTGACAGTGCCTAAACCCAGTTTTTGTTTAATAGTATTCAGATCAGACTGATTCATTGGTAGGACAACCTTGAAAAATTTGGTAGTGGTGATTATACCAGTCAGATCTGCGGGTTAATTTTTAATTTCAAATTTGGATAAAAACTCGGTCTTTTGATTCAGGGTAGCGATCTTGCTTCTCAGAGCCTGAATAATCAAAT
>JARROY010000341.1:0-3193 GCA_037383445.1 Anaerolineales bacterium
GCTTCCCATTCGTTGGTCTGTGCCAACCGCGCCCCCCGATAAAGTGCGCCCGGATCTCGTTCCAGCAGTTCCCATTCGCGGGTGGAATCAGTAAGATGCCGATGCAGTAAAATTCCCTCGCGATCTTCCATCAGCCATTCGCGCAGTTGAGGCCATTCGCGGATCAACGCTTCATGGGCAACTTCAGCACTGTCCTCTGCCAGGGTAACCAGCCGCGCCTCCGCCAGCTTATTCAAAATTGCTGTTATCCTGTCTGTATCTCCTTCATGAGAAATCAACTCTTTGAGAGATGCTCTCCGCCGGGTATCCTCGGTTCCCTCCCCAAATTCAGTCAGCCGCAAGAATATATTTCTTAAGATAGTTTGATCAGGTGCCGAGAAACTATTGTAGATATTTTCGGCAGTCTGTGCGATGGCGCCGTGCACACCGCCAGCATCCTCATATCCTTGGAGGGTGAGCATATGTCCGGCGCGGCGCTTCCATGTCTCCAGAAGTGCATGGGAAAGCAATGGGAGCGCTCCCGGTTCGTCGCCGATATCCCGCAGGATCAAGTCGACTAATCCAGTTTCAAATTCCCATAAGCCCCGTTTTGCTGGTTCTTCAATGGCGCGCCGCAGCTCTTCAGTTGTCATCGGTCCAATATATTCCTGGTGTGTCACAGCCAAATCACGAAGCGCAGGATATTGAGAAAGGTGTGAGTAAAAGTCTGCCCGCAGCGTAATAATGAGAATGAAACTACCATTTAATGAATCCAATGCGGTTAGCAGATTGTCGATATAAGCTTCGCGCTCAAACTCATCCCGGCAGAGGGTAAACAATTCTTCAAACTGGTCAACAACCAATACCGTCTTTTGATTGTGTTTTGAGCGAGAAAGAAATAGATAAAGACTTCTCGGATCCTGCATTAAGTCATCGATGAGTGTTGCGGTGGCGGAGACAGATTCAACCTGGTCAGTCAACTTTGTTGCCAACATTTGAATCGGCTGCGCGGTTGGGGTGATCACACGCACCTTCCAGTTATCGCTGTCCGCGTTTTGTTTGGTCGATTCTAAAACAGGTCCATCCTTCTTTAGGGCTGGGACGAGTCCTGCCCGTACGATAGAAGATTTCCCACTTCCAGAGGCACCGACAATGACTGAAAGACAATGCCCATTGCACAAATGATTTGCCAGTTTAGCTTTGATTTGTTCACGTCCGAAAAATAAATCAGAATCCGCTTCAGTAAAATACTGCAGCCCTTTGAATGGAGGATCGCCGGGAATCGGAGCTTCCTTGCCGGTAAATTTACTCCGAAGCGGCAGAAACTCGGATTGCAAACCATCTACCAAGAGTTGATAAATGGCGGTTGGAGATTTCAAATCTTTTAAATTCTGATCACCCAGATCCCGGATGGTAATATCTGGGGGTAGAGAGTCTATTACCAGCTCTCGCGTGGTTTGTGAGAGTAGGATTTGTCCGCCATGACCGGCATCACCAATCCGCGCCGCGCGGTGCACATCCATACCAACATATTTTGGTGAATTGATCAAGGATTCACCTGAATGTAAGCCCATTCGCACACGAACAGGTTCTTCTTCCGTCCATGTGTGCTCGGTAAATGTGCGTTGTAAGTCTGCCGCACATTGAACTGCATCAAGGGCGCGAGGGAAGGTAACAAAAAACGAATCCCCTTGCCTGTCCAACTCTTTTCCATTCCATTTTTCAATGGCTGAAAGGATGATTTTGTGATAATCGATTAAGATATTTTTATACCCCTTGCCCAGCTTACTAAGTAGACGGGTGGAGGCTTCAATATCCGTAAATAGAAAGGTGACCGTACCTGAAGAGAGAAATTTTGGAGATTTTTTGGAGACCTTTGCGCCTTTTAGCAAGCCTTCATACATGGCCCGTGTTTCAGCTGAAGGTTCAACACCTAGGTTTTCCATCAATTCTTCAATACACCGCTGATACAAAGATCCGACTCTCGCCATATCACCTCTCACTCCACTGGCAAGCATCAAGGCGCGGTAGGCAGGTTCACGTACGCCGCTCAGTGAAAGCCAGCGTTCCCCCCATTCCTGAACGGCGATCCAACGTTCGGAGGCAACAAGTTGTTCTAGAAGTTGATCCATTCGTGCGTCAAAAATGGTTTGTAGCCGTTCACGTTCAAGAATAATCCAATCATCATAAAATCCTGGCAGCAATTCCCCCTGATATAAAGAAAGGTTTGTGATGAGAGATTGCAGATCGTAATCGGATTGTTCTATTAAGGCTACATCAAGCCAATACTCCGCATCTCTATTGAAGGAAAGTGAAAACTCATCTGCGAGAATATATTCTGCATCGGTCGGTTTTTGTGCCGCGATGATTTTGCGGATCCGCCATAATTCTTGTCGTAGATATTTGCGTGAATTCTCATCGGTGGTATCTGGCCAGAATATGCCTGCCAGTTTTTCTCGGCGATGAGATGTACCGGCTGTCAATGCCAAATAAGCTAACAAGGATTGCCCAACGCGTGAAGGGATCGTGATACGCTTTCGTTCCATTCGAAGGTCAAATTGTCCAAGTAGTCGGATTTTTAGCATACTAATTCTCCAATGTTTTTAATTCAGAAACTTGTAAAGATAAATGGCTGGTCCTATTATCTAGTTCTTGTCGGGGAAGATAACCTCCAGGCGTCTTTTTAGCGTCTCAAAAAATTCTAATAATTCTAAGGCGGTAAAAAGACACGCCTGTGCAACAATGCAGGCATAAGTTCAAATTCGCTATCAAACTTCTGAGGCGAATATCAACCAGAAAAGGAGATTAATCATGTTCCCAAATAATCCCAACCTTCTCGAAGCGTATGTCTGGACCAATGTGGATGAGATTCAAAATCAAGCCAAAAAGGATCAAATTCTTTCAACAAAGAAGCTAACAATCAAGACGTTGGTTATTCCAAGTATAGTGATCGCCCTGGCAGTATTGTTACTGATCGTTCTATAACAATCAAGATTTTTTCTAAAATACCAAATACTCTCCTCCATCACCCGGGTGATCAAGGGTTTATCTCTTGATCACCCAAAGTGATTCATCATACTTATGACATTTATGTATAAATTTGAAAGACCTAATCCGGAAGGTATTTTTAACTTCCACAGTTTCTGTACAGTTCACCTGATCGATGATTTGCGTGTGTAAATGGATTGTAGATGCATCAAAAGAGAATCACGCC
>JARROY010000342.1:0-3167 GCA_037383445.1 Anaerolineales bacterium
CGCCAGCAACTTCCTTGAAAGAAGCCGTGTTTGCGGTTCGCCAGTCACTCTCAGCGCCAAGCTGCGGGTAGCAGAATGTCATGTCGGTAAAGGTGCAATTGGGAGCGCATCCTGCTTCTTCGACGGGTTCTTCAGCAGCACCGCCGCCACAGGCTGTGAGTAAAAGGGTTGCAATCAAGACCAGAAAGGCTAATGTCTTCAAACGAAACATTTTCTTCTCCTTTTTTATAGTATCTCCGTTTGGAGATTGGTTAGGATATAATTCAGCTAGCGAATGGTCTCATTAACTGAGCAATTCGCAATACCGAAGTGCTTGCTTGGACACAAATACAACGCAAGCACTTCACTTATTGGGTTCCAGAACTATTTACCAGATACACCTCCTTTAACTTTATTCCGCAATGAACTTTGGCGTTCAACTAAATTGGTCTTAAAAGTATTGGTTTCAACCTCTAAAGTTCTTTGTTCTTCCTTTTGTTCTTCAATGATCTTAATCACTTCTCTTACTGCTGCTTCACCCACCTGGTAGAGATTCTGGTCAATTGTTGTCAATGGCGGCCAGAAATAAGCCGATTCAGGAATATTGTCAAAGCCCACGACTCCCAAATCTTCAGGGACGCGAATCCCTTGATTGCAGGCATATTGAAGTACACTCAAAGCCATTTGATCATTGCTTACGAAAATTGCATCCATTTCGGGAAATTGTGAGTAAAGTTTTGGAATCAAACGATTGCCGCTAGCTGCTGACCATGTTCCTTCCACCCATTGCCGATCACCAGCTTCCAAACCAGCCTCTTCAAGTGCGTCTCTCCAACCGGTCTTACGCTGGCGGGCTTCCCACCAACTCAGTGGGCCAGCAATATGCCCAATATTCTTGTAACCCTGTTCTATAAGGTGGAGAGTTGCTGTTTTTCCTCCGTAATAATTGTCAATCGACACGATTGACAGACCCTCAATCGGTTCCATTGTCAGGTACACAATCGGAACCTCGGATACTAATGTGAAAGGATCAACCCAGTTACGGTTCTCCCCCACTTCGGGAACAGCCCATATAATCCCATCTACATGGCGAGAAAACAGCTTCTGGAAGATGGATTCGGTTTCATTGGTTTCAAAACTGGGAAGTTCCTTTAATAGAAGGGAATACCCTGCTTCTTCAGCTGCATGGGTAATACCGCTCAACGTGCGCGAGGGACCGATATACTTCAATCCAGCAGTCACTACTCCCAAGGTGTAACTCCGCTGACGAATCAAACTTCTTGCGAGTGCACTGGGTTGGTAGTCTAATTGATCAATGACTTCTTGTACATGTTTTCGGGTTTCTGGAGATACGTCTGGTCGATTATTGATCACACGTGATACAGTCTGGGTGGAAACCCCCGCCGCAGATGCTACTTCCTTAATGGTAGCTCGATTTGATTTATGTCTCACCGTTATCGTTCCCGTTATCGTTCCCGTTATCGATAACATCTTAACATTAAAAAATATTAATGTCAACTATACTGTAAAGGGATGCCTACGCATTGGTTGATGATAAAATTAATAGGCACTCAGTTTTTTTGTGTGATATAAGCAATTAACCTCAAAATAATTGGGCGATTTTTAGATAAGTTTTCAGGAGGTGAATTTCTTTATTCATTTATTATTTCAACAACAAGTTAAGAGGGCAGCAATGAAATATAGAGAATTTGGCAGGACAGGTTGGAAAGTTTCCACAATTGGTTTGGGTGCGTGGGCTATTGGCGGAGATTGGGGAGAAGTTCAAGACCAGGATTCGATCAAAGCACTACATACCGCGGTGGATTATGGAGTCAACTTATTTGACACTGCGGATGTGTACGGAGATGGACGCAGTGAGCAATTACTGGCCAAACTAAAAAAAGAACGTAGCGAGGATTTCTATATCATCACTAAAGTCGGCCGTAGACTAGACCCGCACACCGCGGAGGGCTACAACCGGGCA
The DNA here is from genome assembly GCA_037383445.1 of Anaerolineales bacterium. GTDB lineage: Bacteria > Chloroflexota > Anaerolineae > Anaerolineales > UBA11579 > UBA11579. Next base: position 1,964 of record JARROY010000342.1, read on the forward strand.
AATTTGACTGCATACATCGATAGAAGTTTAAAAAACCTACAAACTGAGAAACTGGATCTTGTGCAGCTCCACTGCCCTCCTACAGAGGTTTATTATTTACCAGAAACATTCGGCATTATGGATGACTTGGTTGCCAATGGGAAAATTCTACATTACGGCGTAAGTGTTGAAAAAGTAGAAGAAGCTCTCAAAGCAATTGAATATTCAAATGTCAAATCTGTACAGATCATTTTTAATATGTTTCGGCAACGTCCGGCAGATCTTTTCTTTCAACTGGCTCAGGAACGCAAAATTGCAGTACTGGCTCGCGTTCCGCTTTCTTCTGGCATGCTTACTGGAAAAATGAGCCTGGAAACTCGGTTTGAAAATAATGATCATAGAAAATTCAACCGGTATGGCGAAGAATTTGATCGAGGAGAAACTTTCTCTGGCGTAGATTATGCCACTGGATTAGATGCTGTCGAAGAACTTAAAATGCTTTTACCTGCGGGATGGACAATGGCGCAATTTGCCTTGAGATGGATTTTGATGCATAACGAAGTCAGTTGTGTAATTCCTGGTGCTAAACGCCCAAGTCAGGTAATTGAAAATACAGCTGCTGCGGATTTGCCAGAAATCCCACCAGAAACCATGCAGGAGATAAAAGACTTATATGATACTAAGATCAAGCCACTCGTACATCATTATTGGTAAGGGGTTAAAATATTATTCAACAATATCTTAAAATAATTTACTCTCTTATTTAACGGGTCAATGTTGTCTCAATAGGCGGTATTGCACCTTATAGACAGTTTTATTCATGTGCGTTTGTTTGCAGATTCGAATAGCTGTGTTAAAAGCACAGTAATTTCCTCTAAACCAGAGTAAAAAACCTAATCATTGATGTTGAAATTACCTTTCTGCAACCGGGATGGACATTGTAGGCACAATGACAACATGAACATTTTTGCCCGCTCTTGTAAGCACAGTCGACACAATATGCTCACAATACAGGATAGACCGAATCAAGGAATACTTCAAATCAGCAGTCTAGTGATTAGCAAAAATCAGCACAATTGTTTCAAAAAAGAGTATAATAACTCTCATCTACCCCAATGGAATTCCTCCAATTCATCCGCTGGTATACTAGTCCATTGGACGTAGAAGTGTTGACCGACCTTAACATGCATCCAAGAGACTGGGTTTATATCCCGTTCAGTGTACT
>JARROY010000343.1:0-3163 GCA_037383445.1 Anaerolineales bacterium
GGCTGCGATCAGCGGATTAATCATTGCCTATTTCGATAGCCACAATTTCTTTGTTCCCCTTAACTATTTGCTGATTGGTCTGTTATTCGGCTGGTTTATGCGGCAGAATTTCCGCACCCTAACCTACCGGCTTTTGCGGGTTCCATTGATTGCCGGGGTGCTGCTGATCCTTAGTTATCCGGTATTGCTGCTGTTCGCCGGAATGTTAGTGGCTGGCGATTCATTGACCGTACGTTTTGATTATGCCCTTTCCATTCTTCCAGGGCATACTTTTGCATTTATTGGTCAATTGGCCATGGGTTTGGTATTTGCCCAGGTTGTTTCTCTGGTTATCCCACAGGTCTGGCAAGGAAGACGGGAGTCTGAGCCCTCTCCCACAGAAGCCAGTTTAGAAGCTGGGTTGGTGTATAAACTGGTTCCTCTGGCAGGTTTGTTTGCCTTGCTGATGCTGCTGGCAGTTGGGTTTTCTATGGTTAATTCGAATGTCCAGCGGTTGGCCGGACAAATGCGCAACGTGGCGATATCTTCGGCTTCCTCGGTTCCATTTTCACTGGAAACGGGGCAGAATCTTATTGGCCAGCTTGCCGAAGATGAACGTTTATTTGCCTCAGATGATCCGGAGGAGCTTAAACCCCTCTTAGTGGAATATCTTTACCGGGTGCCTTTCTTTACACAGTTCATTTACCTCGATCAGAACCAGGAATTAATCGCCGGGTACCCGAGCGACGATCTGGATCACTTGTTCATCCGAAATGAAGAGCAAGAAGCAATCGACCTCGCCCTGCGCGGGATTGGGTTCCAATCCTACAGCCTGACTCCAGACCCTGGTGAAAGAGCTGCCCGGTTAGTATTTGTGGTTTCCGTGCAAACACCCTCCGGTGAGAATAGGGTCCTCTTGGGTCGCACTGCTCTAGACCAAAACCCATTTTTCATCCCAGTTTTGGATAATCTGTATACTTTGAACATCTTAGGCGGAACCGGGATGCTGTTAGATGAACGCAATATGGTGCTTTACCATCCAGACCCGGATATTGTAGGAACTTATTATACGGGGGAGATCGATCTCCGGGAACCGCTCTATGATGCGCGGCATACTTCACCAAACGGAACCCGGGAAATTCTCTATGTTCAGCCTGTACCTGGTCGTTCTTGGGTAATCGTGACATCTATTCCAATGGCAAAAGCCCAGCAGCTAACATTAGAAACTGCACTGCCGCTGTTTTTCATGCTATTGACGTTATTAGTGGTAATGTACTGGGGGTTGCGCTTGGCTGTTCGCTCTGTAACCCGCTCGATCAGTGCTTTAGCAGGGGAAGCCCAACTTATCTCTGCCGGGGATTTGACGCATTCTCTCGAAACAGAACGCGTCGATGAGGTTGGTCAGCTGGCCAATGTTTTGGATGGAATGCGCATTAATCTGAAGTCCCGCATGGATGAGATTAACCGCTTGCTGATGGTCAGCGAAGGAATTGCTTCGGCTTTGGAGATGGAACATGCTGTCCAGCCGATTTTACAGGGTGCCCTCACCACTGGGGCATCGGCTGCTCGCCTGGTATTAACGGAATCAGCCGTCCCAGAATACGATGAGGATATGCAAACTCATTTTGGTTTTGGTCCCTCAGCCCTGACATATAAAAATCTTGATAACCAAATTTTAGCCCTCACAGAGCACCAGCCTGAAGTTGTTCTGACAAATCCAGCCAGGGCGCGCTTGCAAAACCTTAATAAGCCGCTCCCGCAAGCTGTGTTGGCAGTAGCTTTGTTCCATGAAAATGTTCAGTATGGTGCCATTTGGATTGCATACGATGAACCGCATCGATTCTCGATGGAAGAACGACAATTTCTGGGCGCGGTGGCAAGCCAGGCGGCTTTGGCTGCTTCCAACGCGCGCTTATTCCTTTCCGCCCAGCTCGGACGTGAGAGGATGGAGGCGATTCTTGAATCGACTCCGGAACCGGTATTGGTGACCGATCATCGCGATACGTTGCTGTTGGTCAATCCCGCAGGTCAGAAATTGCTCGGCAAAAACAAGGAAGAATTGGAAGGAGAGCAGGTCAGTAAGATTATCAAACACAAACAGCTGCGCCAATTACTGACCTCTGATGAAAAGGAAGACGGAAGCGCTCCGGTTGAATTGGATTTTGGCAGCCAAATTTATTTTGGTACGATCTCCCCGGTAATCGTGGATGGAAAAAAGATGGGGCAGGTTTGTCTGCTGCGTGATATTACTCGTTATAAGGAGCTGGATGCGATGAAATCCGAGTTTGTGGATACGGTTAACCACGACCTGCGCTCACCGCTGACGACTATGCGTGGATATGCAACCATGCTGGAGATGGTCGGAGACCTGAATGAACAGCAGGCCCGCTATGTAGAAAAGATTGTTAAGGGTGTGGAAAATATGTCCCACATTGTTAACACCTTGCTGGACCTGGGAAGGATTGAAGCGGGGGTGGGTTTGAAGGTTGAAAAACTGGCCATCACAGATGTTATCGGGCAGGTAGCTGAGGCCATGCGCATGGAAGCTGTGCAGAAACAAATTAAGTATCAAGTCCTTTTACCGGACTCCACACTACCAGCGGTTGAAGGTGACCACGCCTTATTGGAGAGAGCGATCCAGAACTTGATTCATAACGCGATAAAATATACCAATCCTGGTGGTGAGGTTGCCATAAGCCTGCAAATGGATACGGACCAAAATGTAGTGATTGAAATAAAGGATACGGGTGTGGGGATTTCGCCTGTAGATATGCCGCGGTTGTTTGAGCGTTTTTATCGAGGGGCATCCCGGACAACTTTGAAAGAACGCGGCAGCGGGCTGGGTCTGGCGATTGTCAAATCGATTGCCGAACGGCACCACGGAACGGTTTCAGCGAAGAGTCAGCTGGGAAAAGGGAGCATTTTTACCTTCCGAATCCCAATAAAACAGCCAAATTTGCAAAAAACACCCTAATAATGACTATTTTGCCCAAAAATTGATTAAATTTCCTATACGAATTTCTTGACATAAATGGTAAGGGTTCTTATAATTGTCTATCTGGGCAAATCATAGCCATTAAAAAAACGAGCGAGCACTGGAGAAGACCTTCTCGTGTGCTTGCTTCGTTTTGCGTGTTTTATAAAAAGTTAGTTTGATCAATGGTTAAAATTATCCGTATTCAGG